>JBEKVG010000121.1:0-7198 GCA_049514195.1 Anaerolineales bacterium
GTACGCTCCTCATCACTCCAGGCAAAGATGTTCTGGTCGATCGGACCAAAACCGGCGGCGGTCGGATCGATCCTGTTGCGAATACCATCCAGTCCGGCCATGAGCATGGCGCTCAACGCCAGGTAAACGTTACAGGTTGCATCCGGGGGGCGGAATTCCAGGCGGGCCGTATCGGGCTGGTTGGCGTACTTGGGAATGCGAACTGCTGCGCTGCGATTCCCCAGGGAAAAGAAAGCATTCACCGGAGCCTCGTAGCCGGGAATCAGGCGGCGGTAGGAATTGGTGCTGGGATTGGTCAGGGCCAGCAGGGCCGCGCCATGCGTCAACAGCCCGCCGATGTAGTACAACGCCTCCTGCGACAGGCATCCGTAGCCCTTGGCATCATAGAATACATTCTGCTTATTCTTGAACAGGTGCTGGTGGAAATGCATTCCCGACCCCGCCTCGCCGAAGAGTGGCTTGGGCATGAAAGTAGCCGTCTGGCCTTCCGCCTGGGCGGTCATTTTGGTGACGTATTTGATCACCATGGTGGCGTCGCCGGCCGGGATCAGGTTCATCATGGGGGTCTCAATCTCGGATTGACCCGGCCCGCCAACCTCATGGTGGTGATATTTGACGGGCACGTTCATCTTTTCCAGATGGCGGACGATCTTCGTGCGCAGGCGGTAGAGCTGGTCTTTGGGCGGGATGGCATGGTAGCCGCCATGGGCCGGGATATAATGCCCATGACCGCCCTGGGCGCTGTTCCAGTCCGCTTCACTGGAGAAAATCTCATAGCTTGCCCGGTTGATGCCGTACTCGTAGGAAACGCTGTCGAAGATATAGAACTCATATTCTGGGCCCCAGCGGCTCTCATCCGCCACGCCGGTGGATTGCATGTACTTTTCCGCACGGATGGCGATGTTACGCGGATCGTTCTCGAAAATGGCATGGGTATCGGCCTCCAGGGTGGTGCAGATGAAAGACAGGGTTGGCCCATCCCAGAACGGGTCGATGAAACCCGTCCCAAGATCGGGAACGAGCACCATGTCCCCGGCCTTGACGGATTTCAGCCCGACTGCCGAACCGTCGAAGCCAATGCCTTTTTCCATCAGTTCCGGCACAAACTGCCCGGCTGGGATGGTGAGGTGGTGCCAGCGGCCCCACAGGTCGCAAAATTTCAAATCCACCATTTCGATCTTATTATTGACCACGTATTTCTGAGCCTGCTCGAAAGTCTGGAACATTCTGCCTCCGCTTTTATTTATTTTTAGCACATTCCACCCATTTTTGATAGAGGCTCCCTGCCACATTTCAGCGTTCCCCTGCTAACTGGTCATAGTGTACTGGGGTAAACCAAGGTGTTGTTCGTCAATTTGATTGACGATTCAGAAGGCGGATGATAAAATCACGCCCGCTTGGCAAAGGCAGCCTCATGCTGCCATTTGCCACACCGCTGGAAGTCCAGCGGCGCATCAAGCCCCCATCGTCTAGTGGCCCAGGACGGGGCCCTCTCAAGGCCCAAACAGCGGTTCGAGCCCGCTTGGGGGCACAAATATCAGACAAAACCAGTCAGAATTCCTTGAACATTGAGGAGTTCCTGGCTGGTTTGCGTTTTGAGCAGAGGGGAAGGCTGGATGAACTGCCGATCACCGAAGTTCGATGATCTTACCACATGAGAAAAGAGTAGTAACATTAGCGTTATTCAGCCTCTGAGAAAACCTAGGATGGCAGAGAACAACCCTATCATCTGTTCAATGGCATTGGGCTTATGGCCTAACCGCAAGAAACGCTTCCCACGCGGAGCCATTATTTGTTGGCAAGGGGACCCGGTGGAACAGATATATCTCATTCTGGAAGGTGCCGTGAAGGTTTCGACCCTCTCTCCAGATGGGAAGGTCTATTCATACGGAATCCTGGGGACTGGACGGCTGATTGGGGCGACGCAGTATCTGCTGGATAGGATGTATGGCTCGGTAGCGGAGGTATCAGAACCCACGGAACTGCTATTTGTCCCGGTGGAGGAGTTCGACCACGCCCTGCGCAGCAACCAGGATTTTTCCCTGGCGGTTATGAAGGAAATGGCCCAAGGGATGGTCGAAATCGCCGGCAGGGCGCGCGACCTAAGCTTCCTTGACGTGCAGCAGCGTTTGAAGCACAGCCTTATCAGCCTAGCACGGGAACATGGCATTTGCACCGAGAAAGGGGTAATCATCGACCTAGATATTACCCAAGACGAGATTGGGACATTGGTCTCTGCAAACCGGACGACTATTGCTGCCTGCCTGCGTGAGCTAAGGGCTAAGGGCTTCCTTTGGAAGGATGGTCGGCATCTGGCCATCCTAGCCCCAGAACATGTGGAAAAACTGGATGCGCTGACCAGGACAGTGATCGAGGGGGATGACAGTGCGGCGGAAAGACTAGCCAACGAGGCCATCAGCGCCGGCATTGAGGCTCTCAAGGTGCTGAAGGCTCTGACGACCGGGATGAAAGAGGTGGATCGCGCCTATATGCGCGGCGGAATCGACCTGCCGGACGTAGTACTAGCGGCCGCGGCGATGAAACAGGCATTGCCGGTCATTGAAGCAAGCATCGAACTCGGGCGGTCTCAAGAGCTTGTGGTGGGCACGGTGGTTATTGGGACCGTTTTTGGAGATATCCATGATATCGGCAAAACGATTGTAGCCATGTTGCTGCGAGCTAGGAATTTCCGAGTGATTGACCTGGGGTTGAATATTCACGCCGGACAGTTCATCGAGGCCATCACACGCTTCACCCCCAACATCCTGGCACTCTCAGCCTCGACCACCGCAACTTCGTTGGAGATCGAGCCGACCATTCGATTGCTCACCCGGAGCGGGCTGAGGAGTCGGGTGAAACTGATGGTGGGCGGGGGAGCGATGAGCGAGGAGTACGCCAGACGACTGGGTGCGGATGGTTACCATGCCACTGCCCAAGGTGCGGTAGAGACAGCTTGGCGGTTGTGCACACAGGAAATGGAAGCTGGAGGCTAAAAAGGGATTTACCTGAGCTCAAAAATGTCTTCCAGCCGACAGATTTACACACAGGAGTATGCAATAATCCAGAAAAGAAATCTTATTCGGAAAGGAGTGATCCATGAGTGATAAATATGCAGAGATTTCCAAAGCCATCGTGGACGGGGAGGATATCCAGGCTACCAAGCTGGTGGAAGCCGCGCTAGTGGAGGGTCTGCTTCCCCTCGACATCCTGAACCAGGGCGTTGTGGCGGGCATCAACAAGACCGGCGAGCTGTGGGCCGCCAACAAGTACTTCCTGCCCGACGTCATCCTCTCGGCGGATGCTTTCAAGGCTGCCATGGTGCCTCTTGAGCCCAAGCTCAAGGCCAGCCGCAGCGGCCAGCCCACCCATCGGTTCGTTATAGGCGTCGTCCAGGGCGATATGCACGACCTGGGCAAGAGTCTGGTCATCGCCATGCTCGCCTCGGCCGGATTCGAGGTGATCGACCTTGGCATCGATGTCCCCAAGGAGCAATTCATCGCAGCAGTGAAGCAATACAAGCCTGACATTCTCGGCTTGGGCGCCTACATGAGCACCACCATGCTGGAGATGAAGGAGATTATTGCCGAGCTGGATAAACAGGGCTTTCGGCAAGGGATGAAGGTGATGATCGGCGGGGTACCTACCAGCCAGGAATTCGCTGACGAAGTGGGTGCAGATGCGTGGGGGAAGGACGCCATGCTGGCCATGCAGAAAGCGCTTGAACTTATCGGAGGTAAAAATGGCTAACCCGACCCTTGAAATGATACACGGCCTGCTCTACAGCAAGGGCCTGCACTTCGGCCACCCAAGCGGCCTGGCAAGGATCGTCGGGGTGATGATCGGCGGTAAGATGGACGTGGTTCCATTCGGGGGGGCGCAGATCCATGACCACGCTATGACGATTGCCAAGGTGCCGGGGCGCCTGTACTACTGGAACGCGGAATTGCTGCTGGACACCCACCTGGCAGTCAATCGTTGGTACAACTTCGATTCAGGCAATGTTCTGGCCGACACTTACAACTTTGAAGTGGAGGCGTTGGGCGCCAAGATGATCTACAGCGACAACGCTATGCCGACGGTGGATGTGGGCGATCCATTGATCAAGGAGCCGGCTGACCTGGATCGGATCGGGACGCTCGACACCACCAAGCGGCGCATCCCAATGGCGATCGAACTTGCGCGCCTCTACGGAAAGAAGGAGCCTGGCCTGGTTTCGGGCGGGTTCTTCTGCTCGCACTGGAGCCTGATTTGCCAGGCGATGGGCTACCCCAAAGCCGTTCGGGCGTTGAAGCGCGACCGGGATTTCGCTACGGCTCTCTTCGACTGGGCCAATGACCAAGTCCTGCTCCCTTTCATGCGGGCATATGCGAAGGCCGGGGTCAAGCGCGCCACTGGGGCAGACGCCTGGGCGTGCTTCCCGGACTTGACCCCCGAGCTGGTGGACGAATGGGTGGTGCCGTATGCGACGAAGCTCGGCAAACGCTGCAAGAAGGAACTGGGGATGACCGTCGGGGCAGGCGGTGGGGCCTGCGACTACTGCGAGGAGGACCCAGCCAAGTTCGACAAGGAAATGATGTTCAAGTGCTTGACTGTGGCTGCCAAGACCTTCCCCATAAAGGTGGCGCCCTGTGCCATGGGCCGCACACAGGACTGGAACATGTCCTGGCTGCGTGAATTTGCTGAGCAACAAGGCAAGGGCGGAAAGAAGATACCGATCGCGGCCTCACTAAACGGGCGCTTCACTCGCGATAGCACACCCGAGCAGATCGTAGCGAAAGTGGCGGAATGGGTCGATATCCTGGGCCGGGATGGGGGCCTACTGGTGGGCATCGGCAATGTGCCAGCCGACACGCCTCCGATCAATATCCACACGGCGGTCAAGGCCACTCACACGCTGGGCAAATATCCTATTGCCGCCGACCTGTCGAAGATCAAGATCGAGATGCCCGCCTTCCAGCCTTTCGACGAGTGGCTGAAAGGCCAGCCGGAAGCGGACACCATCTTCAAGGCGCGGGAGTGGAAGCCTGATACCAAGAAGGTCATTGCATGAGCACGCTTTTCCAGGGGCGCGGTAGCCCGGTCTCCATTGGACCGGGCGATCCGGTGCGCATCATTGGCGAGCGCATCAACCCCAGCGGGCGGGTCAAGTTCCGCCAAGCCTTACTGGATGGAGAGTGGGAATACCTTACACGCGAAGCGCTGAAGCAGGTAGAAGCCGGGACGGACATTCTGGACGTGAACATAGGTGCCAAGGGCATCGACGAAACCATTGTGCTGCCGGAAGCGGTAAAGCGGGTGGCGGAGGCTGTGGAAGTGCCTCTCTCGATCGACACGCGCAACCCCGCCGCACTGGAGGCAGCTCTGAAGGTCTGCCCGGGGCGACCGCTGGTCAACTCCATCGGCGGGGAGGAAAAGATCCTAAAGGAGAACTTGCCGATCGTGGCAGTTCGGGGTGCCGGTCATCGTGCTGTGCATGGGGCAGGATGGCATTCCCAATACTGCCGAAGAGCGGCTGAAGATCGCCCACCAGGTGCTGGAGGCGTCAGTCAAAGCTGGAGTTAAGGAAGAGGACGTGATTTTTGACCCTCTGGTGATGACCGTGGGAGCTGGCGACCAGGCCGCCCGGCTGGCGCTGGAGACCACGCGCCGTCTGCGGGAGGAATTCCCTGGCAACAACATCAGCGGTGGCGCCAGCAATGTTAGCTTCGGTATGCCGGCCCGTCCAACCCTGAACGCCCATTTCTTGAGCACAGCTTTTACACTGGGGATGAACCTACCCATCACCGATCCTACCGATCCGCAGATGCGCTTTGCCCTGCACTGTGGTAACATATTCTTGGGACGTGATCCAAAGGTAAGAGGCTTCATGCGCTACTACAGGGAGCTAACGCCGGAATAACTCCTGCAGGAAAAGGGCAGCTATTCAACTAAAAATGGCGGAACTGCGCACCAAGATTATTGCCTGTCCGACGGTTGGGGAGGAGTTAAAGTCACTCCTCCCCAATGACTACACATTGGAGATGCTCGAGTATGGGCTGCACAACGTTCCGGAGAGTCTGCATGAGCAACTGCAGGCCGCAATTGATGCCACCGGGCCGGAGTATGGGACAATCCTCTTGGGCTACGGGTTGTGCGCCAACGCCATCCTGGAGCTGAACAGCCGGGGCTTTCGGCTGGTGATCCCGCGGGCGGATGATTGCATCACCCTGTTCCTGGGCTCGCGGCAGGAATACCTGCGGCAGCTCAGCCTGGCACCGGGAACGTTCTTCCTGACCAAGGGCTGGATCGAGTGCGGTGAAGACCCTTACATGGAATATTGTTCCCTGCGCACGAAGTACGGCCACGAGAGGGCGTTCAAGATTACCAAGCGCTACATCCAGAACTACACCCGGCTGGCCTTGATCAATTCGGGGAGCTACAAATCCGAAGCCTACCGCAAGTACGCCAGGATGGTGGCGGACTATTTCGACCTGACCTATGAGGAGATCCCAGGTTCGAACGAACTGCTGGAAAAATTCGTCAACGGAGCTTGGGAGAAAGGGTTCGTGGTGGTGCCACCCGGACAGATGGTGAAGTATGATCTGTTCTATGGCCCGGAGGGGTTACAATGAAACCCTTCATTGATTTTGAACCAGTGGGGCGGCGAGGGGAATGCCAGGAAGGGGAAAACCTGCTTGAATGCGCCCGCTTTCTAGGGGTGGACCTGGTAAACATCTGCGGAGGAGAGGGCACCTGCGGAAGCTGCGTGGTACAGGAGCTGGAGGGCAAAGTCTCACCGATCACGGAGGCTGAACGAGAGTTCATCCCGGATGAAGAACTGGCCCAGGGCTACGCTTGGCTTGCCGGGCCATCCCGGCCTCGGGTTGCAGAGTGCAGGTGCCAGCCGAATCGCTGACGACCCGGCAGCGGACCCAGGTGGAAGGGCAGGAGATGCTCGTGGCTCCCGAACCGGTTGCACGCTCGTACCGTCTGGCAGTAACGCCCCCATCCCTGGAGGATCCGGGAGCGGATGCCGAACGACTGGCAGAAGCCCTGGCAGAAGAGCACGGAGTGTCCGGTATAACCTTCGATTATTCCGTTCTACGCAGCCTGTCGATGGTCCTGCGCGAGAACAATTGGCGGGTGAACGTCATCCTTTACGACCAGGAATGTATCGCCGCCCTGCCGGAGGAAACCGCTCCACTCGGCTTGGCGGTGG
>JBEKVG010000122.1:0-7178 GCA_049514195.1 Anaerolineales bacterium
TGTTTCATGCGTTCTTTTCCACCCGCGATCTGAAGCAGCTCGTGGTAATAGTCCACGCTCCACTCGTCGGTGAAACCGAATTCTTTGAAGGTCATATTGAAAGAGACACGGTGGCCGTCCCTTTCCGTATCAATGATCACACCGTCCTGGTCATAGAATACAGCCTTAATCTTATCCATATTTAGCCTCCTCAATCAGATAAACCCTGGAAGTTATTGCGACTTTATTGGGGAATCAGGTCACTTCCTGGTCATAAACTCGCGTACTACTTCGACAGCCATGCGGTTCTCTTCCTTTGTGCCAATGGTAATGCGGAACCAGCCATCGCTGCCATATTTTTCGCTTTCTGGCCGGAAGATTAGGCCCTTATGTTCCGCGAAAGCCACCATGTCCTTGCCCTTCTTGCCTAATGGGCCGCAATCGAAGAATATATAGTTGGCTTTTGTGGAGAACACAACCAGGCCTGGAATTTCACTGAGCGCCTCGGTGATGAAATCCACATCGCTGTTATTGAACTTCACGCGATATGCAAGCGCCTCCGTATCTTCAAACGCTGCCAGGGCGGCCCACATCGGGATTGTCCCGACATTCCACGGCAGGAGGGCGGCTGAGATCTGGCCGATCACATCTTTGTCGCCCAGCGCATAGCCAAAGCGCAGCCCAGCCAAACCATACGCCTTGGAGAGTGTGCGTGTAATCAAAACATTCTTATATTTTTTGGTCAGGCCCACCTGTGACATTCCTAGGCCGGCGTATTCTACATAAGCTTCATCCACAACGAAGGGGATACCGGTTTCGGCGATGCGTACAAAGTTCTTGGCCTCCATAAAGTTGCCTGTTGGGTTATTTGGGTTGGCAATGACAATGATCTTAGTCTTGTCCGTGACTGCTTTGAGGATTGCGTCCACATCGTAGAGAAGTTGATTATCCTTGTAGATCATGGGTACGGAGACCATCTTGCCACCCAGGATGGTCCCGCGTAGCTTATAAATGCCAAAGCAAGGCGTGTGCTGGATGACTTCCTCTTCGGGTGCCAGGAAACAGCGGAATATGTTGTCGTAGACCTCGCTGGAACCATTGCCGAGCATCACATTTTCGGGGCCGTCCAGCCCGTTGATCTCGGCGATTTTACTCCGTACCACCAGACCCTGGTCCGGGTAGCGATTGCCCATTTTGGCATACTTATTGATTGCCTGCAGCACTTTCTCGGAAGGTGGGTTCGGGTTCTCGTTGGACATCATACGATGGAGTTCCGGTTTTTTCCAGGCGAGTTCGATATGCCCGGAGACATACATCGGAATCCCTTTCACCCAGGGTACGAAATATTCATCAATCTTCTTCATGGTTAGCTCCTATGTAGTAGTTGAGAAAGCAGGCGAAGAGTGAGGGGCGGCTTCTGGCTCCTCTCTTTTCGCTTTTCTCTTGAGATTTATGCCTTGCCTGCACAACCGAGAATATCGATCCACTGACTGACGGCCTTACGAATGGCATCTCGGACTGCCTCGTCGACCTTACCGGGATCGTATTCCTCCCGATGGGCGGTGATGTAAGCGTATTGAGCGTCTATCATGGTGCGCTTGAGTTCAGTAGATACGTTTACTTTCGCACCACCCATTTCGATTAACTTCTTTATGTAATCTTCCGGCAATCCTGTTCCACCATGCACCACCAGTGGGGTCTTAATCGTCTTGCCATTGAGCATTTCATTGATCTTGCCCAGTCGTTCAAAATCTACCTTGGGGTTCTTGGTCTTGTAAACACCGTGGGCGGTGCCGATGGCGGGAGCGAAGATATCCAGTCCGGTGCGCTCAACGAATTCAACCGCCTGCTTGGGATTGGCCAACTGGCTTTCATCCGAGGCGACCTTGATCTGATCCTCCACCCCGCTGACAGTACCCAGCTCGCCCTCCACCGAGATATTGCCGACCTTATGACAGTAATCGACGACTTCCTTGGTCTGACGGATGTTCTCCTCGTACGGTTGCTTGGAAGCGTCGATCATTATGTTGGTATAGCCTTTATCAGCGCATTTCTTACAGTGCTCGATTTCGGTGCAATGGTCCAGGTGCAGGCAGATCGGGATAGCAGCCGAGTTGGCAATGGTTCTGTAAATGGCCACCAGCACATCCACACCCAGGAATTTGGACGGCTTAACTGAGGTTTGGATAATGAGTGGCGACTTCTTGGCAACCGCCGCATCGACCACTGCTTCCATTTGGACCAGGTCGGTAATGTTAAAGGCGCCAATAGCATATTTATCTTTGGCAGCCACCATCATGATCTCTTTTGCATTTACGATTGACATATGTTTCATCTCCTGAGAATACTTGATTCTAGCGTCTGTTTATATATGTGATCAGATAACAAGCTATGGTATAAAGACCACGTCCTTCTGCAGCGAGTTATTATAAGTCCTTTTAAGCCATTTATCCTCTGATTCGCTCACCTTTGGGGTCCCATAAGGGCGCTTGTACAACCACAGCCCCGACCTGTTCCCCAAAGAATTCGACCTCCAATTCTGTGCCCACCTTGGTAAACACCATCGGCAGGTAGGCATAAATAATGCTTTTCTCTATGGAATAGCCGTATCCTCCCGCAGCCACCCATCCGATCACCTTTCCGTCTTTCGATCGGATCGGTTCCTTTCCCAGGGCGATTGTCCGGCCGTCTGTGAGCGTCAAGCAGCATAGCTTGCGTGTCAAGCCAGCTCCCTTTTGCTTAAGCAGGGCATCCTTCCCGATGAAATCCTTTTTATTCAACTTGACAGCGAAACCCAGACCAGCTTCGAGCGGAGTATAGTCCGGGCTGATTTCACTGCTCCAATAGCGATATCCTTTTTCAAGTCGCAGGGAGTCGATTGCCTTGTAGCCAGCCGCGACCAGTCTTTCAGCTTGCCCGGCTTCCCAAAGCGTATCCCATAACCGTAGGGCATATTCCATGGGGCAGTAGAATTCCCAGCCCAGCTCGCCCACGTAGGTTACACGTGATGCCAGGGCGGGTACGTCTCCCACCACGATGTGATGAGCTGTCATGTACGGGAAGCCCGCGTTGGAAACATCATCCTTAGTGACTTTCTCCAGGATCTTGCGCGCCTTAGGTCCCCACAAGCCCAGGCATGCGAAGGATGAACTTACGTCCTCGATCGAGACTGTCCCGTCTTGCGGCATGTTTAGACTCAGCCAAGACAGGTCGTGCTGACCGAAAGCCGTACCGGTGACGATGAAATAGCGCTCCTCTGCCAGACGGGTGACGGTAAAATCGCACTCGATCCCACCACGCTTGTTCAAGCACTCCGTATATACGATCGTTCCAATTGGCTGGTCGATATCATTGGCGCACACATTGTTCAAGAAGGCCAATGCGCCTGGCCCTCGAACTTCAAATTTGTTGAACGAGGTCTCATCGAATAGACCGGCGTTCTCGCGCGTTTTCAGGTGCTCATAGCCGATGGCGCGTGACCAGTTTTGGTGAGCCCAGCCTTTAGGCTCATGACCGTGGCGGGCCAATTCTTCGTAGGGCTTGAACCAGTTGGGTCGCTCCCAACCGGTCTTCTCCCCAAAGAAGCAACCCAGGTCCTGCAGACGATAATATGTGGGTGAAAGGCGTAAATCACGCCGGGACATGCGCTCCTCGCCGGGGTAATGGATATCGTAATACTGGGAATAGGTTTCAATGGTTCTCGCCACCGTATAGTCCTGGCTGTTATAGTTCGAACCGAAACGGCGTACGTCTAACCGCCAGACTTCCCATTCAGGATGCCCGTCAATGATCCATTCTGCCATGGTTTTCCCGATGCCACCGGCACCAGCTAAGCCGTGGGCGCAAAAGGCGCAAGCCACCCAGAAACCCTTGACCGATGTCGGGCCTAGCAGAAACTCACCATCCGGTGTGAACCCTTCCGGTCCATTCAAGAGCTGGACAACTTCGGCCGTTTCCACCGCTGGTACGCGTTTAATGGAGTTCTCCATGAGTGGAGTAAAGCGGTCCCAGTCGGGCGGTAGGAGTTGGTATTTAAAGTCGCGCGGAATACCGTTCAACCCGAACGGAACTGGGCTGCGCTCATACCCACCCGTGACCAACCCGCCAACTTCCTCGCGCCAGTAAACCAGCAAGTCGGGGTCGCGCAAGGTTGGGAAATCGTGGTCCACGCCCTTGATAGGTTTGGTGATGATATATAAATGCGCCATCGGCACGATAGGCAAGTTGAGCCCGACCATCCTTCCCACTTCGCCACCCCATTGCCCAGTTGCATTCACGACAACTTCTGTTTCGATTGTGCCTTTGTCCGTGACGATATCATGGATGCAACCATTCTTCAGGTTGATCTTCTTGACATTGGTATCTGTAAAAATGCGCGCCCCACGTTGTTTGGCGCCAGTGGCCAGGGCATTGGTCAAACCAGTTGGATCGATAACCCCATCGTTGGGAGTATAGGCTGCACCAACAATTCCATCCGGATTCATGATCGGGAAGAGGTCGAGGGCCTGCTTGGGCGATATCAAATCCATTGGCACATCGAAGGATTTTGCCATACCAACCAGCCGTTTGAGATCCTCCATGCGTTCGGCGGAAGAGGCCAGTCTCAGGCCACCGACCTCACGCCAGGCGGGATCGTGACCAGTCTCGTCCTTCAGTTTCCGGTACAGTTCGGTGCTGTAGTGCATCATTCGGGTGAGGTTGGCATCTGAACGCATCTGGCCCACCAGCCCGGCAGAGTGCCAGGTCGAGCCACTGGTCAATTCATGACGTTCCAGGATGACGACATCTTTCCACCCCATGAGTGTTAAGTGGTATGCAATGCTGCATCCGCCAACGCCTCCACCGATGATGACTACTTGAGCATGAGTGGGAAAATCAGACATTTCAATAGACCTCCTTGAGTGTGTTATTCATTAGATCTCTTGCGTAGGATTTTTAAATCCGCTAATCCTCGCTAACCTGCGCGAATTTTTCTTAAGATTAGTGGAGATTAGCGTAGATTAGTGGATAAAGCACCATATTATTGTTTAATTTTGCCAGATGGAACCAGGCCTAGCCATCTCGGCAACAATATCGAATGATGAAATAATGCCTAGCGGGAAAGCCTGCGGATCATCCTGGTCGACCACCACCAGACGATGATAATGTTTTTGGATCATCAAGTCGGCGGCTTCGCGCAACCTGGCATTAATGTCGATCGTGAGCGTCGGGTGCATAATGTCCCGCACGGTCAATTTTTTGTCGATGCTGTTCTCCACATAAGGAAGCAAATCCTTTCCACTGACCACACCCTCGGGTGAACCTTTGGCATCCACCACAAGCACGGAGCGCCAGCCAGCCTGGGTCATGGTACGTGCCGCGGAAATTATTGGAGTTTTATCCCGGCAAACCAGAATCGCATCGGACATCACATCCGCGACAGTCTCTCGCTGAGGTTTTTCTTCCCTGGCAATGCTGGAAACAAAATCGGAGATTGAAATTACCCCGACTGCAGAACCTTTTTCGGTGACCAATAGACGGTGTATATCCTTTTCAATAAGCTTTCGGGCAGCCACACCTAAAGGTAAACTTGCTTCGACGGTATCAATTGGGGAGGACATTAATTCCCCGGCGGTCAGCTTGCGCATTGTGGTCAGGCTTTTAGAATCCGCTGAAAGCCATTCACCGGCAAGCAGATCGTAATCGGAAATGATGCCAATGGGCCGGTCGTCTCGGTCAACCACGATCAGAGCATGCACATGGTGCTGGGTAAGCAGGATCGCTACCTGGCCTAGAGTGGCGTCAGGACAGCAGGTATTCAGTCCCGGGTGCATTAAGTCGCGGACGAGTTTATTCATGACTGGCTCCTACTTATTGGAATTCATCCACATCTTTGTACCATTTCACGCGGTCGCCGACTCTGGCTCGTAAACGCCAGGCGAGGGATTTGGGCTCTTGATTGATCCGCGCTAGCGCTGCTTTGACTTGCGAATCAATCCTCCCTTTTTGTTCGCTGGTAAGTTGCTCATAATTCTGCGCCAATTGACGCACCTTGTCCAGGTTCATGGTTGTGGTCCGCCACAGCCCCCAGTCATTACTGCAAAGCCCGGCCACGCGCTTGATATTGATGGTTTCATTATCCTTATCGCCCAAGACGTGTTCAAGCAACAACATGATCGTATCGATGATATCTTTTTCGTTGATCTGGACGATCTGCATTTTTTCGAGCAGCATCTCAGCCAATGGAATGCTTGGGCAATCTACTTCCAAGCGATCCTCCCAATGGATCACATGGCTGAAATCGAGTTTCTCATAAAACACATCGATGTGCAGGCCAACCTCCGGCCTTTCAAAAATGTCTCGGTTGCCTTCTGAAACAATAAAGACCTCGCGGTTTTCGTGGTAACCCAGACCGGCCATCAATGCTTGGATTTCTTTGGTTTGCCTGCGATAGGCAGCAAAATCAATGTCAGTGTAAGCACGGCCCATGGCAGCTTGAAGATAACCATATTTCTGGCAGTGTATTTGGAAGGCAAGTGACCCAATTACCCGCAGGATGATGCCGGCATTGTCGCTGGCTTTCAAGATGCGTTTAAGTTCGTTTTCAAACTTTTCGCGCTCGCCGCGATCTTGTTCGCCCATCCCGATGGAACTGCTTGTCATACCATTCTCCTACGATGATTTCTCAGCGAACAGCCCTAGTCTAAGACGAGTAAATGGCAGGGTGACAAAGGAAAAATACCCTCGCCATTATAATTAAAAAAACAAAAACTTGCAAATTTCTTCAGATTCTTATATAATAAAGTTTACATTTACTCAATTTCCTTCAACCGATCGCCAAGCATCAACTTGATGAGCAAACCTCTCATTCCCGCGCAGCGACGAGAGCGAATCCAGGAGTATCTGGTAACCCATAAGATCGTCCGGATGGATGATTTATATACTATGCTGGATACTTCTGAAGCCACGGTACGGCGGGATCTGGAATGGTTGGAACGCCAAGGCGTTGTCGAAAGAACACGTGGGGGGGCAATCCTCAGCCAAAGGCTGACCTTTGAGCCCGAGTATATGCAAAGGGCCCAAAAGCATCCCGAAGAAAAACGATTGATCGGTAAACTTGCGTCTTCGTTTATTGAAGACAATGATGTTGTCTTTGTCAATAGTGGTACAACCACGACTCAAGTCATCCGCTATATTCGTGGTAATGCGGGCATTACTGT
>JBEKVG010000123.1:0-7130 GCA_049514195.1 Anaerolineales bacterium
GGCTAATAAAGGATTATATTGCCGCCTATCTGATAGGTCGTCTAATTATTGCTTAATGGCTAGTGGAGGATTTAGCATTACTGTAGATCCTATATGCGGCTTATCGCCCAATTATGTTTTAGCCCTATTAAATTCTAAACTCTTATTTTGGCGATTACGATCTATAAGTAATATTTTTAGAGGGGGATGGATTACTTGCACAAAGCAATATGTTGAAACCTTACCCATCCGCACCATCAACTTCGCCGATCCTTCCGAAAAAGCCGCCCACGACAAAATGGTCTCCCTGGTGGAGCGCATGCTGGAGCTGCACCGCCGGCTGCCCACCGTTCGTACTCCGCAGGAAAAGGAAATGCTTCAGCGCGAGATCGACTCCACCGATCAGGCCATTGATTCCCTCGTCTATCAATTGTATGGCTTGACCGAAGAAGAGATCAAGATTATGGAGGGAGGGTAGCCCGCCCCGCCCGTCCCACCTGGCTCGACCTGGCGCACAAAAAACTTGACGACGCTGTCTTCGCCGCTTACTTCCGGCCACATGACCTGGCAGACTTTGAAATGGAAACTAAGCCCGAAGATGTCCTGGCTGAAATCGAGTGGCTACAAGCAATTAAACTTATCAAAGGATAATCATGATGAAAAAAAAGATACGCTCCCAATTAAACGCTGAAGACAAAGAACAACAATACCGCATCATTTTTGAATCTGCCAGCGATGGAATGATCATCAGCGATTTAAAGACTGGCCGCGTGGTGGATGCCAACCCTGCCGCAATAGCGATGCATGGCTACACTCGCGAGGAATTCATTGGGTTGCATTCGATGGCATATATACACCCCGATAGCCAGCGCATGTTCACCAAATCTACCCTTGATCCTCAACTGGAGGGAAACATATTCGATGTGCCGGCGGTTCATTTGCGCAAAGACGGCTCCTCGTTCTATGTGGATGTGCGCAGAACAACAATCCCGTTTCAGGACCGACCATGCCATCTGAGCATCATCCGTGATGTTACAGAGCGGATCGCTGCAGAACGCCTGCTCCATGAGCGAGTGGAACTCCATACGCGCGAACAGTCCATGCTGCTGGAGATATCCCAAACTCTGGCATCCGCATTGGAACTCAAGCCGGGTTTAATCCTCGACCAATTGCGGGTGCTAATTGAGTACACCCATGCCGAGCTGTTCGTGCTCGAAGGAACATCCATGGTCGCTCTAGCCGTACGCGGTTCACAGCGGCTGGAAGAGACTGTGCCTTTCCGCATCCGGCTGAAAGGTCCAGAAACTCTGATGAGGCTGTTCAATGAGCACCAGCCTGAACGTATTGCCGACATCTGGAGTGCGGATGACCCGTCAGCACAATTTCTCCGGTCAATTCTGGATGACGAGGCAGACCTGCTATTGAAAGGGGTGCGAGCATGGATGTGGGTTCCTGTTGCAGTAAAAAACCGCGTTATTGGCAGCGTGGGCGTTGCGCATGTTGAGCCAAATTACTTTACGGCTCATCACGCAGATCTGGCCCTGACCGTGGCCAATCAAGCCGCGATCACCCTGGTAAACGCAGAACTGTATGAACATGCACAGGAGCTCGCTGGGTTTCAGGAACGTCAACGTCTTGCACAGAACCTGCACGATGCCGTTAATCAATCGCTCTTCTCCGCCGGCTTGATCGCCGAAGTTCTGCCACGCTTGTGGGAACAGGATCAGGATAAGGCGCGGAAGTCGCTGAATGATCTGCGCCGATTGACGCGTGCCGCGCAGGCGGAAATGCGCGCACTTTTGGCTGAACTGCGGCCATCCGCAATTACCGATACAGACCTTGGCGATCTGTTGCATCTGTTGGGAAATGCGCTCTCCGGCCGGATCAATATCCCCGTCACAGTGACAGTAGCGAAGGAAGTCATCCTGCCTCCCGAAATACAAGTGGCATTCTACCGTATATGTCAGGAAGCGCTGAATAATATCGCCAAGCATGCCAAAGCCAGCCGGGTCGATATAGATTTAAAGCATGATGGAACTGCCATAGAATTACACATACGCGATGACGGCCTGGGTTTTGATCCTGAACGAAACACATCCGATCATGGTCACTTTGGCTTGAGAATGATGCGCGAACGCGCGGAAGCCGCGGGTACGCTGTTAACTATCACGAGCAAGTCCGGTCACGGCACTGAACTCATTTTGCTGTGGACGAAAGACCTGCAGAAGGAGACCGAATGACAAAGCCTCCTACCCAACCTATTCGCGTCATGCTGGTTGACGATCACACGATGGTGCGCTGGGGCCTGGCAACCTTCTTGATGGTTTTTGATGATTTTAAATTAGTGGGCGAAGCCGAAAGCGGCAGAACTGCGATCCAACTCTGTGCGGAAGTCTTGCCGGACGTGGTACTCATGGATATGGCCATGCCGGATATGGATGGAGTAACCGCAACACGCCTCATCCGCCAGCAGTTTCCACAGGTACAGGTCATTGCGCTGACCAGCTTCAAAGAGGGGAGACTGATCAAGGAAGCGCTGGAAGCCGGAGCGATTAGTTACCTGCTCAAGGATGTCTCTGCAGAGGAACTTGCCCGGGCGATCCGCGCTGCGCACTCCGGCCGTGCCACACTATCTCCGGAGGCCGAGCAGTCCCTCGTTCAGATTGCCAATCAACCCCCGGCGCCCGGCCTCGACCTGACCGGGCGCGAGCGAGTCGTGCTGGCACTGATGGTCGAGGGGTTGAACAATACGCAGATCGCTGGAAGACTGACCGTCAGCCCCTCTACCGTTAAATCCCACGTCAGTAACATCCTGTCCAAATTAGGTGTAGCCAGCCGCACGGAAGCCGTCACCCTAGCACTGCGCAACCATCTGGTTACATAAGTTACCTCCCCCAAGTGGCGTAGGGAAACACTCCCCGACAGAAGGATGTGGCCGGGGGGTGTTTTGTATATGATTAATATATCGTAATTCGGCAGGCTCGTGTAAATTGAATTGTACCGAATTAAATCTTCATTGCGATCAGGAAGGCAAAATTGAAAACATTCAAATTTCTATCGATAGCCCTTTCACTTGTGGCTGTTCTTTCAGCTTGCAGCCTGCCAGGCAGATCCAGTTCGCCAACCCAAATAACCAACCAAAATCCAGTTGGCTCCGTTGCAACGATGACCTTGCAGGTCAATCCCACTCCGACCGGAATGGTAACTATCGCCCCAACATATACGCCGCCGACGGTGATAGGCTCGCCGGTGTTAAAGACCATCGTACCCAACACTCCGACTTGGTCAGTCTATAATTACACCTGCGAACTTGCTGTTGGCGGCGCCACCATGACAATGAAACTTGCCTGGACTGATCGCTCCAATAGCGAAGAAAGCTATAAAGTTTATCGAGATAAGCAAGTAATCGCAACCCTGGCACCAAATTCCACGTCTTATGTTGATGTCGCTTTTGTCGCCACGGGAGAGACACTGAGTTATTCAGTCGAAGCCTTCAACAAGGACTGGCGAGTAAGCACCAGTACGATCACCTATGGTTGCCAGTGATAAGTTGTCTCCCCCAAGTGGCGGAGGTCAATATTCCCCATTCGTTGGATGCGGCCGGGGAGTGTTAATTGTAAAATGATAAATGAGTTGTATACAGTTTTGCATATTGGCTTGAGGCGTTGAAAACCACGCCATGCGTATAAATCACTGATGTAAAAGTTTTTCCAAAAAAATTTTCATGCGTAAAAAAGGAGATTTCTAATGAATACTACAACATATATAATCATCGCGGTTGTTCTGGTTTTGGTGATCCTGGGCGCCATATTGGGTTCGATATTTGCCCGCCGCCAACGTTCGAAGCGGTACTCGGATAAATATGGACCTGATTATGGTCACACGGTAAAGACCATGGGTAACGAGAAGAAAGCCCAAACAGAAATGGATGAACGACAGAAACATGTTGAGACTTTGAATATCCGTTCCCTTTCCTTGAGCGAGCGCGAGCGTTACCTGGCTGAATGGAAGGCCGTCCAGTCTAAATTTATCGACCAACCCGGACCGGCGACGGTAGAGGCCGACCACCTGATCATGGAAGTCATGCAGCTTCGTAACTATCCAGTATCTGAGTTTGAACAGCGGGCGGCCGATATCTCGATCAATTATCCTGAATTAGTGAGTAATTACCGCCTGGCGCGTGCGATCGCCATCAAGAATGAGCGCCACCAGGCAGATACTGAAGAATTAAGGCAGGCACTGGTTTATTACCGGTCCCTGTTCAATGAACTCCTCATAACAGACACAGTCAGCCCGGAAAAGTAATAGCGTATAGATTACTTTATCGCCACTATTGCATCGAAAGCCACATAGAACTGCTGCGCATTGCGATAGTGGTTTCGAACCATTTGTGCAGTATTTAGTTTTGAAGGCCACTGGGCCTCCCCCAATTGGCGGAGGCAAATACTATCCGGCTGATGGATGTGGCCAGGGAGTATTCGTTGTAGCATGAATTTATGATCTGTGTAAACCATGGTTCCATGGCAGACTCGCATGTTCCTACTATTCACCAAGGAGAAGAATATGATTAACATCATTATCTGGATCATCGCAGGGGGATTGGTCGGCTGGGTAGCCAGTATTATCATGCGGACGAATCAGGGACCGATAGCCGATATTATTGTGGGCATTGTGGGCGCGTTCGTGGGAGGCTACTTCCTGACCCCTCTGTTTCACGTCAGCACGATCAACCAGGGCAACTTTAGCATCCCTGCCCTGTTGGTGTCACTGGGAGGTGCCGTAATCCTGTTGATAATCTTCAAATTACTCCGCAATGTTGGATTGTTCGTGGTGATTCTCCTCGTTGCGCTGATCATCTATTCGTATTACACCTGCTGGCCACTGGCATCCACATCGGCGTTTTGCACTACCATCAGAGCATTGCCATTCCTACATTAGCACAGGCGCGGCAGTGTTACTCGCCATCCGCATTTTTGTCTCCCTCCCCCAAGTGGCGGAGGCAAACACTCCCCGGCAGATGGATGTGGCCGGGGAGCATTTGTTGTACGATTAGTCTATGACTCGCGTATTTCTAGCCGATTCCCAGAACGATGAGCGCTACGCCCTTCGCCTACTCCTACTGGATCTGAGGATGGAAGTAGTTGGCGAAGCAGCCGACTGGTCCACCACGTTTGCCCAGGCACCCATCAGCCGAAC
The DNA here is from genome assembly GCA_049514195.1 of Anaerolineales bacterium. GTDB lineage: Bacteria > Chloroflexota > Anaerolineae > Anaerolineales > Villigracilaceae > UBA877. The sequence goes on from JBEKVG010000123.1 coordinate 5,176, forward strand.
AGATATGTTGTTGGTGGATTGGGATTTACTCCCCAACGCACCTACTGCGGCATTTGAGAAACTCCGAGAGGCCTGCCCGGCCGCGCTGGTCATTGTCCTTATCAGCCATCTGGACGCCCGTCAGCAAGCCGCACTCTCCGCAGGCGCGGATGCGTTTATCAGTAAAGGTGAGACATCTGAGCGTGTGGCCGAACGCTTGCGAACCGTCGCTGCGAGTGTTCCTATTAACTGATGCCACCTGGCTGATAGGAAGGACTTGAAGAACCGGCGCACCAACGCTGCCCCGAGCGCCCCGTTCTAGAGCCGGGACTACCTCGCCGGCGCAAACTGGGACAGCTTTTTCAAATGATCGGAGGATCAAACTATGAACAAAGATATATTAGCAGGCAAATGGAAACAAATCCGAGGTGAAGCCAAAGCCTGGTGGGGCAAACTCACCGACGATGACCTGGATCGGGCGAATGGCAAGTTCGACGTCCTGGCTGGCTTGCTTCAGGAAAAGTACGGCTATTCCCGCCAGCGCGCCGCCCAGGAAATTGATAAGCGCGTAACGGAGTATGAGGCCAGCCTGAAAAAGAAAACTAAACCCGCCCCCACCAAATGATCGGAGCAATCTCCCAACCCCTTCTCCCCTGAAAAGGGGTTGGGATCAACAAAAATACACGGTAGTCCGTGTACTTGAAACATGTAAAAAGGAGTGAACGATGGTAAACATTCTTATCTACCTGGTTGTTGCCGCAGTGATCGGCTGGGTGGCGACTGGAATCATGCACGACCGCTCGAATCTGCTGATCAACATTATTGTAGCCGTCATAGGCGCATTCCTGGCTGGCTGGTTTCTCAGCCCCATCTTCCATGTCGGGTCAATCAACTCAGCAATTACCTGGCAAACCGCCCTGCTGACACTGGCGGGTGCCATCATCCTGCTAGCGGTCGTCAATCTCTTCCGAAGAGTGCGTCGCTAGCCTGACTGTCAGCCTTACCATCTGGTACACAGGCTGGTTGCGCCGTCGCAACCCTGTTGCAGAGCTATGCGAACAACCGGCTAATGTGCCTTAGCGAGGATGGCCTTTTTATCTATCAGGTCCGTCCGTAGAAAGCAAGGTCAAAATGTTCTCCAACAAAGTATCAGAAGTTCAGATGACGAACAGAGAAGGTGATCTTCTATCGCCCGCGTGGCCCCGTGGTGGGTGTCACGCAAACAACCACTACCACCGATCAGCATACGCATGTTTAGAAAGGAAAAAGTATGGACATTCCGTCTGATAAATACAAGTTGTATGGTAATCGATCGGGACCCTTTTTGGCCGTATTGCAGACCGTCAGCGGCTTGGTCAGGCGGCTGACAGGGTTCTTCATGCTCACTGAAGAAGACCGGTCGAAGGCCGGCATCTATTCGGGCGGGGAAGGGCGTGACTGAAATAAAGGAGAGAATAATTATGGAAAACAATATCGAAGAGCACACGTACGATATAAATGGTCCGAAGTACTTTTTAATCGGCCTGCTGATCGGTGGCATGGCTGGAGCGGTAGCGATGCTGTTATTGGCACCCCAATCGGGGAAACAGACCCGCGCCCAAATTCAAAACCAAACCATCCAATTGCGTGACCGGACAACCACGAATATCAAAAAAGCCGTTGCGCGGGTTCGCACCGAAACGGACAAAATCTCGACTGAAGTTCAGGAGAAGGCCGTGGGGCTTAAACAACTTGGCCAGGATAAACTCGTTGAACAGTTGGACCGTGTGTCCGCAGCCCTGGACAGCGGGAAAACAGCAGTCGAGAATGCCTGAGACCTTATGATCCGCAACCCTCTTAGCGGGTAAAAAGGGTCGCAGAATCCAATGCCCGTTCCTCATTCACGTTAGAAAGGAATACCACCATGAAATTGAAACTCACCAAGAGTATAGGCATGCTGTTGCTGAGCATCTTCCTGATTGCCTTTGGCCTGTTTG
>JBEKVG010000124.1:0-7117 GCA_049514195.1 Anaerolineales bacterium
AAAAGATTGCGGATGTTCTTCGGCATGCTCTCGTGGATAGCAGCCATTACAACCGATCCAAACTTGCGTCTCCGGATGCTTTGTTGCATCGATTCAAGCAAGTCGCCTGCTTCCAGTTCCTGGATTTCGATATCTGCATCGCGAATGATGCGGAAGGGATGGGCTTCCAGCACCTCCATGCCGGGGAACAACAGTCCCAGGTTGGCAGTGATGACCTGATCCAACCATACAAAGTAATGGTGGCGTGCCACGGTTCCATCTTTACGGGCGCCGCCGGAGGAACGCTTTATGGGCAGGAGAGGCGGCAAGGTAGCCGGGACCTTCAGGCGGGCGAACTTTTCCACTCCCTCTTTGTCCCGGATGACAATTGCCAGGTTGAGACTCAGGTTTGAAATATGAGGAAAAGGGTGACCAGGGTCCAGCGCCAGTGGTGTCAGGATTGGGAAGACGATATTGGAAAAATACTCGTCAGCTCTGGCGCGTTGGGAGGAGTTAAGTTTTTTATAATCGAGGATATGAACACCAGACTTGTCCAATTGCGGCAGGAGTTCACGCTGGTAGCAGTGCTGTGCCGTCTTGAATAATTCCAATGAACGTTTGCGGATGGCCGCCAGTTGCTCCCGGGGGGTTAACCCATCGGGCGAGACATCGTTTAAGTTGGCGTCAACCTGCTTCCTGATGCCCGAGACGCGCACCATATAGAATTCATCCATGTTAGAGCCAAAGATGGAGAGGAATTTTAACCGTTCCAGGAGAGGATTGCTCTTGTCATTGGCCTCTTCAAGGACGCGCGCCTGGAAATCCAGCAGGCTCAATTCCCGGTTCAGGATAACCGCAGGTGAAGGAGATTGGGGTATTGCAGTCTCGAGAAACATCGATTGTTATTTTACATTACATTTTGAGCATTTGCGAAGGGTTAAGCATCCATTCCAAAGTGGCACATTTCCTGGCCATGAGTTCATTGGTCGAAAGGCAACATATGCCGCCCTTATTCAACCGTAGGGACAATGATGTATCATTCACAAGAAGCATGGAGATTAGTTCATTCAAATCCGGTTCATGTCCGACAAGAAGCAGGTCGGTACCGGTATAGTTCGCTTGAATTTCAGCAATCAACTGGTCCGCCTCACCGAGAGGGGCAAGGCGGTCGGTGAGAATTAAGCGGTCTTTCTTCAGACCCAAGGCCTTCCGTGCTATCACCGCGGTTTCACTGGCGCGCAAGAAAGGGCTGGATAGGATCAAACCGACTTGGATATCCAATTTGGGGAAAAGACGGGCGATCTTCACCATTTTCTTACGTCCCCAATTGGTCAAAGGTCGCAGTCTGTCGTCGGGGTAAGTCTCAGGATTGCGTTCAAATGCTGTGGAATGGCGCAGAAAATAGAGCTTCATAAGGCACTTCCTTCCTTGAGAGTATCTCGCATAAACGTAGTATGCTTCTAAACCACCACAAAAATCCGCTCGGCTAGAGCACTCCCAAAGCAGAGATGAGGTTTTGTTTAAATTCCTGACTTTGAATGCGTGCCCAGACCTGTGGGAAGGAGGCGGGCAAGTCCTGAAGCTCAGCCTGTCTGTCTGCTAGGTAGGTTGCCACCCCAGGGGCGACAATCGGAGCGATTGGTAGGGGAGGGACTTTTTTTGTCTGGTCGTGACCCCAGGTGCCCCAGGTTAAAAAGTCTCGCAGCAGGTTGCTGGCGACCACCGCATCCTGTAGATTTCCCAGATGGTCCTGCAAAGCCTTCATTTCCTTGATAAGCGCCTTGGCCTCTTCTCCCAGCACTTCCTCCAGGAATTCGAGCGAGTAACGCAGGCCCTTGGAAGCAATGCGCAGTTTGTGCAACCGTACCAGGGGTACATCTGGTCCGATTGTCCATTCATCGAAAGCGCGCATGGCTGCCAACCGTTGGTACAGGATCACTGGTGCCAAGTACCGTAGTCGGCGCGGCTGCGGTTCGCCTGCCTTGTTAAAGGCCGGCGCAGCTCCCGCTTCACGAGTTTCCAGGAATTCACTGAAAGAATCCTTGAACTGGCGGTAGCGCTCGCTGTTCAGGTAGGCGAGCAATCTGTCCCGTGCTTGATCGCGCTCAGCCTGCCATACAATATGCAGCGGAGCAAGTTCGTCCTTTCGTTCAGGCGGGAGTGTATCCAGATACCGTTGTGTCTTTTCCCAGAAGACATCCAGGTCGCGCACCCTGCCCAAAGCGCGGCCTGTCCGCCGCAAGCTTTTTTCGAATGGTGCCCACATCTTCTTGTCCAGGTAATTTCCAAAGACCTGCAATGCGGCACGCATGCGCCTCGTGGCAACTCGCATGTCATGCAATTCCTCGATGTTCTGCCCCAATTGGGTGCCTGACTCATGGTAGAGCATGTGTTGGAATTGAAAGAACAATGTTTTTCGGGTCACCTCAACCATGACATCGTCGGCCAGCAGGCCTGGTTTGTCGGGTAATTTGATCCTGGGTATAGGTGGGCTTAAGGCCGGTGCGAGAATCTGTACCTGTTCAGCAGCAGGCATCTCTGCCTGGTGCTGAGGAGCTGGTTGGAGCATGCCATCCAGAATAGAAGTTGGAAAGATCCCCAAGCTTGATTTTCTGAATGCGGCCACCCAGCGACGGAGCGTTCGCCGCGATCGACCCACTTGCCTGACCACCTCATCAATTGACATACCCTTATTCAAACCCAGCAGGGCGCGGCCGCGCAAGCCGTGCCAATCATCCCGTTCTGCGATTCGAATCAGAATCTCAAGATTCTGCGTTGACAATGGCCTTTCTTCTAGATTAAGGTCAAGCAGGGCTAGCGCCCGTTCGAATTTCGACAAAGGTTCGGGGGGTAAATGCCATTTTTCCTGCAGGCAGTCGGTAATTCTGGTCAGCTGTTCCTCATTGCCTAGAGGTGTAAGCTCAACCTCCAGCTCATAATACGATTGTTCCCTGTTCCCGGCTACCACATGTACATCGTCTAAGCTAAGTTCGGCAATAGCTTGTCCCTGCCAACGCACAGGCCTAACGAATCGTGTTTGGTGCAATTCGAAAAGGGAGATAAGCGGCTCTCCATTAGTTAATTGAAGAACTTGCTCGCGCAGCGGGCAATCCAACCACTCCTCAGCTGGCTGGGGGCCCGACAGTAGAGCCTCCATTTCTTCCCGCTTGTGAATAGCCCCTGTCGCTCCGCCCACCCCCTTGAGTGTGGCGCGAATCCCTTCGGCTTCCTGGCGGAACCGGCAGGCGTAGCCTCCAGCAAGTATTTTCCGTTCCGTTGTATCCATATAGGTGTCGTGCACCACTCTGATCTGACCTTTCGCTAGCGGGAATCCGGCCAGCCGGGTGGTCACCTGGAGGCGATGCAGACTTTCTGAAACGGGCAAGGAGAACTTGGCTTCTACTTCCAAAAAAGCACCTCTTATTGGATTAAGTCGAATTTTAAAATTCCGGAGGATGATCTCCAGGAAAAGGGATTTACATGCGCCTCTTTCATTATAATATTATTTAGTCATGATTGCACTGGCTTGGATGATTGGTATTGCGTTTACGGCCAAGTTTCGCTATACTGTTATTGATTGCCGTTCATGATCAGCCAAGTTGTTCACTTTCCAGCACCATTGTCATCACAAAAGTAGGCAATTGGCTATTTTCTTGAGCCCTGTCGATAAGAAGTGTTAATACATTAAGAAAAGGAGGCCTGCATGTCGGAAAAGATTAAGTCCCCTGATAGTAGCAATCACCCGGTCCAAGAGAAAAAAAGCAAGCGCGCTGCACCGGATTCACATGATTCACCGCCTCCCCCTGGAAAGGAGGAGTACGAGAAAGAGTTGGCTAGACTCCAGGTCGAGCTGGTCAAACTCCAGGAATGGATTAAGTATAAGGGCCTGAAAGTCGTTGTGATCTTCGAAGGGCGTGATGCGGCCGGCAAGGGAGGTGCCATCAAGCGCATCACCCAGAGCCTGAACCCACGTATTTGCCGGGTGGTGGCATTGGGCACTCCCACGGAGCGCGAGAAAACCCAGTGGTACTTCCAGCGCTACGCCGCCGAGCTTCCATCAGCGGGCGAGATGGTGCTTTTCGACCGGAGTTGGTACAACCGGGCGGGCGTAGAGCGTGTGATGGGCTTTTGCAGCGAGGATGAGTATCAAGAGTTCCTGCGCTCGTGTCCTGAATTCGAGCGCATGCTCATCCGTTCGGGGATCATCCTGATCAAGTATTGGTTCTCGGTGAGCAACGAGGAACAGGAACGTCGCTTTCAGAGCCGTATTCACGACCCAACTAAGCATTGGAAACTCAGCCCAATGGATCTTGAGTCACGCGCACGCTGGGTTGAGTATTCAAAAGCCAAGGATGAAATGTTCGCGCATACAGATATCAAACAGGCGCCGTGGTATGTCGTGAATGCCGATAATAAGGAGCGGGCCCGGCTCAATTGTATCCATCATCTGCTAAGCCTGATACCCTACGAGGACCTGACCCCAGAACCATTCAAATTGCCGCCACGTCAGAAGGATACGGGTTACGTCCGTCCACCGATTACCGATCAGACCTTTGTGCCAGAAGTGTACTAGAAACGCACTTGCTGGACATTCCCCTGGCTGCGCTTGACCAGGGTTCCCATGTCGCAGAAGTTCCAACAACGCAGTCTCACTCCTCGCCAGGTCGGTGATGCGCACTTTCCGGACGAAATAGAGTATGCTTGTGGTCATCTCGCCGGTTGGTGAGACAGTCGGAAGCCTGAAACTGAACTCCCAGTTTTGGAAGAAGGGAAGATTGTTATTACCAAAAATATCCTTGACAGTTCCATACTGGCGTGATATAAACCCGCCCAATATGATAACCGTAAATTTGAATCTTCAGTCACCGCGCGCCCGTCGTTTCATCTATCCGCCCAATTGGGAAGGATGGTTTTTTGTGCTTGTCTGAGAACTAAGTATACAAGACGCGTACCTAAAGTAGCTCAAGCCCTCCTCCCCAGGAGGGCATTTTTTATCCATCGTTCAGGAAACCAATCCAAAAAATTTTTCCTAAGGAGAATTGCATGACAAAACCGAATGTTAAGAAAGTTGTTCTCGCCTATTCCGGCGGATTGGACACATCCGTCATTGTGCCATGGTTGAAGGAGAATTATGGCTGCGAAGTGGTCTGCTTCACGGCGGATGTCGGGCAGGGTAACGAGATGGAAGGCCTGGAAGCCAAGGCTATTGCCAGCGGCGCCAGCCAACTGGTTATACACGACCTGCGCGAGGAGCTAGCGGAAGATTACATCTTCCGGATGCTGCGCGCCGGGGCGGTCTATGAACGGAAATACCTCCTTGGCACTTCCATCGCCCGCCCGCTAATTGCCAAGCACCAGGTGGAGGTGGCGCACGACGTTGGTGCCGATGCTCTATCGCATGGTGCCACCGGCAAGGGCAACGATCAGGTCCGTTTTGAGCTGACCTACACTGCACTAGACCCGCGTCTCAAGGTCATCGCTCCCTGGCGCGAATGGGCCATCCGCTCGCGCGAAGATGCCATTGCCTATGCAAAGGCCCATAATGTTCCGGTCAAGGCCACGCTGAAATCCATCTACAGTCGGGATGGCAACTTGTGGCACCTTTCGCATGAAGGTGGACTGCTTGAAGACCCCTGGCAGGAACCCGAAGAGTCCATGTTCCAGATCTCGTGCGCGCCCGAAAATGCCCCAGATGAACCCGCTTACATCGAGATCGAATTCGAGTCCGGCAAGCCGGTGGCCCTCAACGGGGAAAAACTCTCCCCGGCCACTCTGATCGCCCGCCTGAACACCCTGGGTGGGACGCACGGAATTGGGCGCGCAGACTTGGTGGAAGGTCGCCTGGTGGGGATGAAATCCCACGGTGTTTACGAGACTCCCGGTGGCACTATTTTGCTGGTCGCACATCGCGAGGTTGAATCGCTGGTCCTGGATAAGGATACGATGCACTACAAAGATACGCTGGCGCTTAAATATGCCGAACTGGTCTACAACGGCATGTGGTTCTCGCCTCTGCGCGAAGCCCTGGACGCTTTCATTGACAGCACGCAGGGTCCCGTCACGGGTTTCGTACGTTTGAAACTTTACAAAGGCAACGTTATCCCGGTCGGGCGCAAGAGTCCCTTCAGCCTGTACCGCGAGGACTTCGCTACCTTTGGTCAGGAGAACGTTTACGATCAGTCTGACGCCGAAGGCTTCATCCACCTGTATGGACTGCCCCTGAAGGTGCGCGCCCTCAATGGCCTGCCGATATCCGGGCTGAACATGCCCAAGCCGGATTATTCACGCTTCAAGAGGGATTAGGGATTATAGAGTAGAGAGCAGAGAATGGAGAATTGGGTATGACTCTTTGGGGAGGCCGCTTCATTGGAAAACTCGACCCGCAAGCCTGGGCTTTGAACGCCTCGCTCGCTTTTGATCAACGGCTGAGGTTACAGGATGTACGCAGCAGCATCGCCTGGGCCCAGGCTCTTGAAAAAGCCGGTGTGCTAACTCACGACGAAAGCACTCAGATCTGCGTGGGGTTGAACACGATCCTGGGCGAATTTGAAAGCGGGAGCTTTAAATATCTGGAAAGCGACGAGGATATTCACACCGCCGTGGAACGCCGCCTGGGGGAACTCATCGGACCTTCCGCCGGAAAACTCCACACCGGGCGCAGCCGTAATGATCAGGTGTCCACCGATCTGCGCCTTTGGCTGCTCGAAGCTATCCAGAATCTGGATAGCTTACTGAGTGATCTGCAAAGCGTGCTAGTCGAGCGGGCCGAATCTGACCTGAGCATCCTCCTTCCCGGCTACACACACTTGCAGCGCGCCCAGCCCATTCTGCTTGGTCACTGGTGGCTGTCCCATTTCTGGCCGCTCCAGCGGGATCGGGAACGCCTGCTCCAGGTTCAAAAACGAACTGCTATCCTGCCGCTCGGTTCAGGCGCTTTGGCCGGTACAGCTTTCCCAGTGGACCGGACCTCGCTGGCCACAGCTCTTGGTTTTTCCGAGCCCTCCCCAAACAGCCTGGACGCCGTCTCTGATAGGGATTTCGCGGTCGAGTTCCTCTTTTGCACAGCCCTAGCCGGCACGCATCTGAGCAAACTGGCTGAGATGGTCGTCCTGTTTTCCAGCGCCGAATTTGGCTTCTT
>JBEKVG010000125.1:0-7109 GCA_049514195.1 Anaerolineales bacterium
AGGGACTTTTTTGTTTAATGATTCCCAGAGAATCCTTTTATTGGCTCATTGGGAATCGCCGGGATGATGGGATAAATAGGGGGTGTTGGGCGGGCGAAGCCCGCCCAACACCCCCATATCTTTTCCCTTTTTCCCGGGAATTCCCAAAGATCCCTTTTATTTCTAACATGATTTCGATAATTATTGGATATAATTAGTCTGATATTTTTATCAAAATAACAGTTTCTTTTCAATAAGTAAGGGAAGAACCCCGCCCCCCAGTTAATTGAGACGATACGAAAACCACCCACCCAGGGAGTTGGAATGGACGAGCAGACATATCTTGATTTGTATTACCAAATGGTGCTCATCCGGCGCTTGGAAGAACGCGGTGCCGAGCTGTACCAGGCCGGGAAGATCGGCGGCTTCATGCACCTGTATATCGGGCAGGAAGCCGTCAGCACCGGCCTGATCGCGGCTCGCCAGCCGCAGGACCGGGTCATCACTGCCTACCGCGACCACGGCGTGGCCATCAACTGCGGGATTCCGGTCAACCAGGTCATGGCGGAACTGCTTGGTAAAGCCACTGGCATTTCAAAGGGCCGCGGCGGATCCATGCATATGGCGGACGTGACGAAGAACTACTGGGGTGGACACGCCATTGTCGGCGCTCACCTGCCGCTTGCAGCAGGTCTGGCCCTTGGTGATAAGTATGCCGGCCGGGATGGCGTGACCATCTGCATGTTCGGTGAAGGAGCCACCAACATTGGTTTTTTCCACGAAGCGCTGAACCTTTCCAAGGTTTGGACGCTGCCTGTCTTGTGGGTGTGTGAGAACAATATGTACGGTATGGGGACGACAGTCGGGCGCGCCTCGGCGGTCTCTGAAATCCAGCAGAAGGCCGAAGGATATGGCATGCCGCATGGGCGTGCGGACGGTATGGATGTAATGGCGGTCTACGCCGCGGCCCAAAAGGCCATTGAGGCTGTCCGCAGCGGCTCCGGGCCGAGGCTGTTGGAGATCATGACCTACCGCTTCCGTGGTCATTCGATGGGTGACCCGGAACGCTACCGCAGGCAGGAAGAAGTCAAAAAGTGGGAAGAGCATGACCCGATCGGTGTTTATTGTGATTACCTGACCTCGAATAAATACGCAACATTGGAAGAGCTCAACGCGATTGACGAGCGTGCCAATATGGATGTTCAGAAAGCGGTCGAGTTTGCCGAAGCCAGCCCGGAACCTGCTTTGGAAAGCCTCTTCGACAATATCTATGCGGAGGAGGTGTAATATGGCCCGCATTACTATGCGTGAAGCCATCTCCCAGGCTATGTGGGAGGAAATGGAACGGGATCCGAATGTCTTCATCCTGGGTGAGGAAGTGGGCGTTTGGGGTGGTTCCTATGCCGTGACGAAGGGTTTTTATGACCACTTCGGCGGGGAGCGCGTCCGCGATACCCCGATTGCCGAATCGGCCATTATCGGTGCAGCCATCGGAGCTGCCATGACCGGCTTGCGCCCCATTGCCGAGTTGATGACCATTAACTTTGCCTTTGCGGCCATGGACCATATTGTCAACGAGGCCGCCAAGCTGCATTACATGTTTGGTGGGCAGTTCATGCTCCCGTTGGTCATCCGGGCTGTAACCGGTGGCGGACGTCAGTTAGGCGCCACGCATTCGCAAACCCCGGATGCGGTTTTCGCCCATTTCCCTGGGCTGAAGGTGGTTGCGCCCGGCACTCCGGAGGATGCCAAGGGACTCTTGAAGGCTGCCATCCGGTCGAATGACCCGGTCTTGTTCCTCGAACAAGCCACCTTATATCAGGTACGCGGTGAAGTCCCGGATGGCGATTATGTCCTACCGATTGGCATGTCGAAAGTCCAGCGCCCGGGCAAAGATGTCACGATTGTCACGTATTCCAAAGGCCTGGAGATTTCCATGAAGGCCGCTGATGAACTTGCCAAAGACGGCATTGAGGTCGAAATTGTGGACCTGCGCTCGCTACGCCCGCTTGATCTGGAACCGGTGATTGAGTCGTTCAAGAAGACCAACCGGGCCATCATCGTTGAGGAAGGCTGGAAGTCATTCGGAGTGGGTGCGGAGGTTTCTAGCCGCATCTACGAGCAGGCCTTCGATTATGTGGATGCCCCCGTGCGACGTGTGGCCCAGAAGGAAGTTCCGCTGCCCTATAACCGCACGCTTGAGCAATTCGCCCTACCGCAGGTGGCGGACGTGGTCGCAGCGGTCAAGGAGGTGCTGTAATGGCCGAAACCATCAACATGCCTAAACTGGGCTTCGACATGGCTGAGGGCACCCTCGTGCGCTGGGTGAAGAAGATTGGCGAAACGGTTAACAAGGGCGAGGTGCTGGCCGAGATCGAAACCGACAAGGCCACCGTGGAAGTTGAGTCCTCCGCCAGCGGGGTGGTGCGCCGGTTGCTGGTGGATGAAGGTGCAGTAGTGCCGGTCAACACCCCAATTGCTGTGGTTGGGACCGTCGATGAAAAATTGGATGAAAAACTGGAAGAGGCTGCTCTACAGGCCGGTCAAACGTCACAGGCCTTTGATATTCGAACTGCGCCATCGGAGTCACAACCTACATCCAATCAACCACTAATCCTCGGCCCCCAATCATCAATCCTCAATCAGCAATCAGCAATCAGCAATCCTCAATCTACAATCCTCAAAGCCAGTCCTCTGGCAAGGAAGATTGACAGGGACCAAAAAATAGATCTATCTAAAGTCCAGGGTACGGGTCCCGGAGGCCGGATCGTAAGGCATGATGTGGAAGCAGCCCTGTCGGGAAGTCTTACAGCTCCTACAAGTCCGGTTGGGCAGGCTGGGAAAATGGATGAAATGGTGAGTCTGAGCAAATTGCGCCAGGCCATTGCCCGCCGGATGGCTGAATCCAAGGCCAGCACCCCGCATTTCTATGTGACGCATGAATATAAAATGGATTCCTTTTTAGACCTCCGCCGGCAGTTGAACGACCTGCAGCCGGAGAATGAGAAGGTTTCGGTCAACGATTTCATAGTCAAGGCCGTGGCGTTGACCCTGCGCCAGTTCCCCAATCTGAACGCCTCGTTGAACGGCAATTCGGTCCTCCGGCATGCCTCCATAAACATTGGCATCGCCGTTTCCGTCGAGGGCGGCCTGCTGACTATTGTTTGCCGGGAGGCCGACCGCAAGCCGCTCCGCCAGATTTCTGCAGAAGTTAAAGCAATGGCAGCCGGCGTGCGCCTCGGCAAGGTCCGTTCGGAGGAAATCGAAGGTTCGACTTTCTCCATTTCCAATCTAGGCATGTACGATGTGGAGAATTTTGCTGCCATTATCAACCCGCCCGAGGCAGCCATATTGGCGGTTGGTTCGGCGCATGAAGTGCCGGTGGTGGAGAATGGCATCCTCAAGCCTGGCTGGCGGATGAAAGCCACCATTTCGGTGGACCACCGGGTCAGCGATGGAGTGGAGGCCGCCAAATTCATGCAGGCGTTGGCAGTGTACCTGGAAGAGCCACTTCGGTTGGTGATATGAGATTTGGATGCGACGAATTTCTCAAAGGCGCCGCATTTTCATTCGGAGTATAATTTTATTATGTTTGCGACCAACCGTGATCAGGTTATTGATCTTATTCAATCCAACCATGCCGCGTTTCGACATTTTGGGGTCAAGTCGCTGGCTTTGTTTGGCTCGGCCGCGCGTAACCGCTTGCGCCGCAATAGTGATGTGGATATCTTGGTGCAGTTTGAGTATTCCACATGGACGAACTACATAGGGCTGAAGATATATTTGGAAGATTTGCTTGGTCGTAAGGTGGATCTGGTGACACCGAAGGCGATCCGACCAGCTACGCGCCCATCCATTGAAAAGGATCTAATGTATGTCGTCTCGTAATGTACACCTGTTTAGATTTCCGTCCATATTTTTAAAATGGCGCGCACCGACCGGCTCATTTCCTTTGAGAAGCTGGCGTTGAACTTGCGACCATAGACGAGCTGGCCCAGGTTGCGCGCACCTGCTACTTCCTCCCGACCGTGGAATGCCTGCTCATGGGTTTCATGGAACATCTCGTCAAATTCCTCCCCGCTGAGCCGTCGGTATTTGTTTTCGAAGAGAATGAATTTTTCCTGGAAGCGGCGTGTTTGTTCCCGCTTCATTTGCTGGCGGGTGGGATAGCCGAAGCACAGCAGGCAGATTGGGAAGACATATTTCGGCAGATCGAACAGATCACGCTGGGCTTCGTAATTTTCCATGATATCGCCTATATAACAAGAACCCAATCCCAGCGACTCGGCTGCAATGACCGCTGTTTGCGCCGCGATTAGAGCATCACAGCAGGCCAGGAACAGGTCGCCTTCCTCCGGCTTCCGCATGGGGGTTTTCTGCCTCTCGCAGAGTTGCTCCACGCCTGATGCAATGAAGTAGTCGAACCAGCGCTGGTAATCAGCCAGGAAGAGCCAAACCAGCGGGGCACGCGCGATGAAGGGTTGGTTGTCGCAGGTTTTGACCAGGGCATTTTTGACGTGCTGGTCTGTCACCTCTATGATGGAATACAACATCAGATTCCCGGCGCTGGGTGCGCGCAACGTGGCTCGCAGGATTTCCTGCCGCACTTCCGCCTCGATGGCCTTTTTTTCGTAGGCCCGTATGGATTTCCGCTTGAGGATTGTTTCGATTACCAAGTTCATCTCTAGAGTCCGTTTTACACTATTTATCAGACCGAAAACCGTTTATCTCTGTTAATCTCCGGTTAAGTACCTTCCTTACAGAGTCCGTTTTACAATGTTTATCAGACCAAAAACCGTTTATCTCTGTTCATCTCCGGTTAAGTATCTTCCTTCCAGAGTCCGTTTTGCATTGTTTATCAGGCCGAAAACCGTTTATCTCTGTTCATCTCCGGTTAAGTACCTTCCTTACAGAGTCCGTTTTACACTGTTTATCAGGCCGAAAACCGTTTATCTCTGTTCATCTCCGGTTAAGTACCTTCCTTACAGAGTCCGTTTTACAATGTTTATCAGGCCGAAAACCGTTTATCTCTGTTCATCTCCGGTTAAGTACCTTCCTTACAGAGTCCGTTTTGCATTGTTTATCAGGCCGAAAACCGTTTATCTCTGTTCATCTCCGGTTAAATATCTTCCTTCCACAACGCCAACCTGCCCTACTTAACCAGTGTAATTGCCCCAAATGTCGTTGGGTCTGCATACGTACGGGTGGAGGAGGTGGACAACATGGCCTTCTGGCCGATACCTGGGTCATCCGCGTCGCTCAGGCTGACATTCATCCCGAATACAGCCTTCTCAGCCAGAGTGATCCCCTTGAGCAGTTCCTTGGGAATGAAGATTTCCAGGATATATCCGTCACCAGTCTTGACCTGAGCCTGCTGGATAGCGATCGGCCCAGGAGCGTCCGCTCCGTTGAACCAGGCATAAGCAGCCGGGGGAACGGAAGCAAAGTCCCCGGCTGAAACGCCGATCTGGTAGTCATCGCTGCTCATGCTTTTCTTATCGCGGTCCTTCTCGAGCTGTGTGTCGAATTGCCACTCCACATAATCACCGTGCCACAGGTTTGCATCCGCGGATTTCTGAACATGCACGTCGTCGACCACTTTGACCGCGAAGTACAACCCGTCCTGTGTCCAGCCGGCCCACACCTGGCCCGACAAATCCTTGGGACCGGCCCAACTGTTGGAGGAAAGTTTGTAAGCCAATTGGGATTTGGCGTTCAGGGTGAAGGTCGGATCGCCGGTCCAGCCGTCCAGGTTGCCATCCACTTTGATCCCGCTGACCGAGTGAATTTGGGCTGAGAACGGACGCGGGACGATGACTGCGTTCGGGTCGCGTGTGGGGGCAAGGTGGGGTTGTCCGCCGCTCTGGAAACCCTTCTGGATTGCATCTAACAAATCCGCATTCCCCTGGCTCAATTCCCAGATCATCACACCGGCCAGGTGCTTATCCTTGGCATATCCTGCCTTCAATGCGATTGATTGAGGATCGTCATAGCTGATGAACCTGGCAGTGTTGATGTTGTACAGCCAGGGCACCTGCGATTCGGTGTTCCAGTGGCGTTGGTAGCTGGGCAGGAAATCGCTCTTGATTTCCGTGTAACTGACGGTCCCTCCCCAGGTAGGGTACACGCATAGCTGGTATAACCCATCGTTGGTATAACCGACTCCCACGTAATCATAGCCATAGAACGGCACGCCCATCAACAGTTTGTCCGCCGGTATGCCGGCATCCAGGTAATCCTGTACGACCGCATCCACATTCAATGATGAGTCGCCCGGATCATTGGTATCCTGGTAGAGCGGGGCGTTGAAATTGGTCAAATTGTCCCAGGTGCCATGTAGATCATAGGTCATCAGGTTGATCCAGTCGAGATATTGGGCAATCTGGTTACGCTCGTAATGCTGATCTTGGCCCGGTCCGCCTCCGGCCGCCATGGTAAGCAGGTAATGCGTTCCATTTGAGGAACCCAGCTCGTCTAGTTGGCGGCGTAACTCGGCCAGCAGCAGGGTGAAATTATGTTTGTCTTCCGGACGCCCGTTATTTGCCAGGCCCCCATTCACCGGGTATTCCCAGTCGATATCGATGCCATCGAAAACGCCCTTGTACGTTTTAAAATACAGATCGATGCACGATTTGACGAAGGTTTGGCGTGAGGCCTCCGTCAGGGCTGCGTTGGAGAAATTCGCTGACCAGCTCCAGCCGCCGATGGAGATGAGCACTTTGAGGTAGGGATACTTTGCCTTCAACTCTCGCAATTGGTTGAAGCTCCCATTGAAATGGAGGGTCTTCGGATCGGTTGAATCGGCGGTACCGCTGACGCTCTCGGCAACAGTGTACACGCGCTCCACATCCGCAGCCGGGTCACCAAGTTGACATTCTCCGTTAGGTGAAACATTGGAGAAGGCGTAATTAAGATCGGTGATTTTTTTCGCAAGAATATTAGAGACGAAATATTCCTCTTGTTGAGGCGCCCACTCTGCAAAGTAGCCGACCACACGTTTATCTTGCGCGAGATCAGAGGGAAGCGTTGACGCGGGTGCCGGGTTGCAACTGCTCAGGAGGAAGACCAATATCAACCCACAAGAGAAAAGCCCTTTTCTAAGCATAGTCATTCCTTTCTTGGGAACTACC
>JBEKVG010000126.1:0-7078 GCA_049514195.1 Anaerolineales bacterium
ATCTTAACAGCCTTGGTGGCTATATATGTGTCGGAATACTTATCTAGCAAAGCTTCTCCTTTGTCCTCATAAAACCCGGCTATCAGGAACCCTGCTGCGATTTGTCCTTGGATCTGATCGCTCAGGCTATGCCCAAATTCCAATGTTTTCTTCTCCTCAATGTAACGCTGCAGGTTTTGCGGGGAAAAAGAGAGCAGGTCCGAATAAGGAATGGCATTCCTGATCTCACAGCGCTGGTTCTGATCCGCTTCCTCCCAGTCGATCATGTAAATGAGCGGGTTGCAAAAACCCGACAATAACCTGCCTGGCGTTCTGAGAACTCGAAAACATTCTTTCCAGACCGGCAGAACGTCATCAATAAAGCAATTGGACACCGGATGGATGATCAGATCAAAGCTCTGATTTGAAAAACAACCCAGATCCTGCATATTCCCTTGCACCGTTTTGATGGGCAGATGAAATTCTTCGGCAGCCTGGCGATCCCGGTTCAACTGCTCGTCCGAGTTGTCGAATACGGTTACATCGGCTCCCGCGGCGGCCAGGATGGGGCCCTGCTGCCCACCACCGGAAGCCAGGCACAAGACCTGTTTTTGCCGGATCTCTCCCAGCCAATCCGCCGGGACAGGTTTATGGGGCGTTAACATGATCCTGTATTGCCCTTTGAGAGCAGCTGATATCTCTTTTTTGGTTACAGGAATGGTATATTCACTCCCATTGCGGGCCTCTTGATTCCATGCTGCACGATTATGCTCAAATAAATTCATAAGATGACCTTTTCCTTTCCAAACTTCTTGTATTGTTAACTGTGCCTGATTTCAAGTAATAATCTATGCCTGTGATTGGTCTGCATAAACCTTGTTGCTCAGAATCCTGCCGATGCGGGGAATGGACAGGAAAATGGCACAGGCCAGCAATAATCCTGCACTGGTCAGGTAGAGAGCGACCGCACTCCAGCGCAGGAAAGATCCGGCTATGGCCTGTGATAATGGGACCAACGACATGCCGGCCAGCAGGACCAGGCTCATCAGCCGCCCCAGCATTTCTTTGGGCGTATTACGTTGTAGGGCAGTAATGAAAAGAATTTGCTGGTAACCATTAAGTATGCCCAGAATGAACAGATCGGTCATCGCCAGCCATGTGAATGGGATCCAACCCAGGGAGGCCAGGCCGGCTGCGAACATGGCAAACATGGTCACCAGAAACAGCTCGATAGATCTTCGGGAAGGGCGCGGGAATGCGCCCGAAAGGATAATTCCCATTAGGTTGCCTCCCGCATACCCGGAAATGATCAATCCATACGCTGCCGCCCCTTCGGGGAAACGGGTATTTGCCAGGTACGGGACGCCGACGATCACCGGTCCGCCGAAGGCCAGGTTGGCAACTGCCATCAGGATGAAAATAAGCCGCAGAGCTGGATCCTTGACCAGATAAGCGATCCCCGCCCGCATCGAGGTAAATACTTCCGATATATGCGCTGAAATCTTTTCAACACGCTCCGCCGAAATATGCATCAGGGATAGGGTAAGTATGGAAACGAGGAATGTGATGGCATCGAAGGCTATGGCCACTCCGGCGCCGGTCGCAGCAACTTTAAAGGCAGCCACCATTGCCCCCGCAGCCGCGGGACCCAGGAAACTGATCAACTGGGAACTGCCTGTCACAACCGAATTACCTCCCTGGAGATCCTGCTCCGGCACCAGGCGCGGGATGATCGACATGGCCGCCGGGCCGAACAAGCCTCCCAGGATCCCATTAAGGATGGCGTAGACGTAGAACATCCAGACTTGCAGGGTCCCGGTCATGATCTGCGCGGCGAGCAAGGCAGAGAGCAGCAAACGGAAAATATCCGAAAAGATCATCAGGCGACGCGGCGAGACCCGGTCGCTGATTGCGCCACCGATCAAGGTGAAAACCGCACGAGTAATTCCACCGGCTGCCAGAACCCCACCTAGCGCGAGTGGGTCAGCAGTCATCTTCAACACCAGCCAGGCGCCTGCCACCATGTGGAATTGGTCCCCCAGTAATGAAGTTGCCTGTCCCAACCAGAGCAGGCGGAAGTTGCTTAAGGTCATGACCCGCAGCATGGGATTGCGAGTCCTGGTTTGTGTGGAGGGTATGCTATTTTCCATTCTTAATCTCCTTTGTTCTTGATTGGTGAGATATCCTTTTGCATTACGGTAACCGTTTGGACCTTCTTCCCAAATGGGCGCGGCTCACTCCGGCGCACCAGCTTGAATCCCAATCGCTGCCAAAATAGAAAGGTTGCCCGATTCTCCTCCACGACCCCGAGCATGATGGATGTGCCGTGCTCTGACCGTACGTATTCCGAAAAGCCCTCGACCACCTTTCGCCCAAGACCAGATCCCCGAACCTGGGGGGACAGCAACAGCAATCCGATCCACCAGGTTGCTTCTTCCGGGTAATGGCGCATTCCTTCCAGCACGCCAACCATATTCCCCTTTCGATCCATGAGCCCGTACAGGAACTTGTCGGTGAGTGATCGACCGGGGGCGCCGACTGAAAGAGGTCTTGGGCAGCGGTTGTGGATACGCCTTCCCCATCCACTATCATCGCATAATTGGCACATTCTTCAAATAGCCTTTGTAGAGGCTCGCAATGTTCGATCTGGAGCCTGCAAACAAAGTAGTTGGGATCGTTGATCTGTAAGACCTGTTCGTCGGTCATGAACCAGCCTTTTCTTGAACGGAAAATGCGCGCCATGAGGGGTTTCGGAGAAAAAAATCTTGCTGTTATTGAGTTTTTTCTCCTAAAAGTATCCAAAAGTCTCTTCTTCGAAAGTCGAAAGAAATCTTTCCATGGCCTCCAGCCGCCTTGCCGCGATCACCCTGGAGCTCTCCAGGCAGATGGACTGGCGCAGTTTTTCTTTGCGAGCCTGCACGACTTCATAGGCTTTCCGTAGATCACCGGGCTTTTTCGAAAAATCACGCAGCACACCTACAACCCCCAAAAAGTCCAAGGCATCGGCGTCGCTCAACAAAAGGGCTTCGATCCGGCGGTGTGGATCACTGCCATGATGATATTCAATGCACTCCAGTATTGGCGTGATGAGCTCTGGGGCACATCCCTTTTCCACCAGGAATTCTTCCGCCACCTGACGGGAACGCAACGCGTGGTCCACGCCCTTTTGCGCCCATTTGGGATAGCCTCCCCAATCATGCAAATGGGCTGCGATCCAAGTCACCTCTGCATCGTATTTCTGCCCCTCTCCAATGATGGAGATCAAATGCAGAAGTCGGCGGGTATGATTAAGACCCCATTGTCCGCCATATTCTTCCGTCAAACGAACAATCTCTTCTTTATCGATCTTTTCCATGATGATCCCTTTCCATATAAGTAGTCTCGTTTTCCAGGAACTTCACCTGCAGCGCTGGGAAACGGAGATCGTTTTTCTGGTGCTTATTAATTGGTTGCATATGCGTCTTTCCCATTTTGAATTACGACCAGGTGCCCGGATTTCAATTCCATATCACACAGTCCCTCTGCGAATGCCTCCCAAAGCGTTTCCGGAGGATCGTTTTTGCTGACGAATGCATCTGCACCCGCTGATAAAGCTTTTGCCTTAAGATTCGGATCCAACGAAAGGACAAGAACCTGGAACGCCTTAAATTTAACCTTGATCAGGTGGATTGCTTTCAGACCATGATTGTCCGCCACGCGTACATCTACAAGGATGATATCCGGCTGAAATTCTTCAAGGAGATGGAGCGCCTCGCATGCGTTGGCAGCCTCACGGACCGCACTGGTCTGATACCAGGTATTAAGCTGGGCTTTTCGGCTTTGGCAAGCCTTGGATAGTCTGTCGATAATAAGGATGCGCATTTTTACCATCCTTGGACTCCAGGTTATTCTTGGTCAAGGCGAAATCTGATTAAGGTACCTGCTAAATTCTCAAAGACAGGATACGCTTGATATTCAGACTGAATATTTGTTCTTTCACATCCTGAGATAGATTCAACCGTTCTATCTTTTCAATCTGGTCACCTATTCTGGCATAGGGTGTATCAGAACCGAAAATGACATGTTCATGACCAAATAAATGGATTGCTTCCAGAATATCCTTCCCCCGCACCCTCTCGGAGCCTGAAGTGTCAAAGTATACATTGGGAAGGTGTCTGGCACGCTCTTTGAAAATTCCCAATCCAAGCATGTGTGCGATGATGAATATTACATCCTGGTTATTGCTAACAAACTGAAGCAGTTTCCTGGTTTCCTTTTCTGAATACAAATGGATGAATATTGGCAGGTTATGCTTCCTGGCTGCTTCAACAAGCAGATTGAACTCGCGACCATCTATGGCAAATGGATTCCAGGCTTGATGAAGCTTGATACCCTTCACCTGGTACTCCCGGATATTATTCTCGAGGTTGCTCATATGTTGCGGATCGACCGGGTTTACCCACAGGAATTGGATCACGGTTCCAGGAAGCTTGTTCCTTAGCTCGAAGACATATTTGTTTCCATCCCCCTTATCCTTGAAGAATACATTGTAAGAAAATCGCAGCATGCGGTTTAGTAGATAGATGCTGCCGGGGGTTTTCATGAACGGGAAATTGGGCGGCTCTTTCAGGTCCTGGATATTTTTGGGACTCGGACATAATACGATTTTCGCTATCTCGTACCTCTTTACCATAACCTTGATGGATTCTGCTGTCGAGTACTCTCTGGCTGCATGAGCATGGGCATCAATAAGCATATTAATTTCTCCTATGGGATGACAGGCAATTCCACATGGGACGGATGATCGTTCTCACGTAAAAGTTGAAGCGTTGGCGCCGGATCGAGAATCGGTGTTTCGAAGTTGCCGGCGTCGGCGCAGGCAGCCGTGAGGCGAATTCGGCTGCCTGCATGGAATTGATAAGATGTGGGAAGCAAGCTGAAAACCATTTCGAACGGTTCTCCGCTTGGAAGCGGTAGCAAATCGCCCTGATCATGCGTTTGATAAGGAAGCCCCAGGTTGTTAAACGGCGCTTGATCCAGCCTGCGATGCGAAGCCCGCAGATCCCCTTCAGTAATGTAAGTGGATTTGCCGCTGCGATCGACTTCCTCCAGATAGACAAAGACATCCAGGTCTGGCGAAGCCGTCGTGAACCACAGGTGGACGACCGGATGCCCGGTAACATCTATGTCGCTTCCCAGGGCAGGGGTGGTATAAGTCAAGGACTTGACGTCGTGTGTACGCAAATCAGGGTATTTGTGTGTAACGTCGACTGCCACCCAGCGTGGCTTTGTCCCCGTCGTGGTCGTGTAATCCACCGTGTAGGCATCCGAGGCTGATGCCGCCGTCGGAGCTGCCGGGGCCAAGCTGCCATCGTTTACCGAGGCAACACTACCGCTTTTGCCGGGGCCAAAATAATAGGCAATCGATTTTTGAGACGCGAGTGGCCACTGGTCGGAGGTCTGCCATGTTCCATTTTTGGGTTCATTCTGAAGGTAATAGTGGATGGGTGGCTCATCCATGATGCCGTTGTCGATGCCCTTGAGCCAGTAATCCAGCCAGCGCAAGGCTTCAGCGGAGTAGTTTAGGTCCGCCAGATTGCCGCTTACCTGGCTGTGGTCCGTGGAGCGGACGGTCAGCCTCTTAGGCACGCTGAGGTTGTTGAACCAGTAGAACATGTCGGCGGTGAAAATGTCGTACCAGCCGACAGTCATGTAGATTGCCGTGTGTGATTGGTTGATGCGATCGATGAAAGGGTAGAGATCCATGGTTTTCCAAGGATTTAGTCCATCCGATGTGGTGCTATCCAAGAAGGGAGCTTGCACGGTCACATCGTTGGCATTCTGGATGCCCACCATGTTCTTGCGCGAAGCGCGCGCCTGGGCCAGGAGTACACCATCAGGGTCGCTGTCGACCGGCGTTGCCAACTTGTCAAGCATAGGGACCACGGCATACACAGAGGCGAAGGCCTTATTGAATACTCCGCCAGGATATTCCACCGCCTGGTAGATCTCGATATCACTGGCCGCAGGCAGGATGGCCTTCAGGTGCGGGTTGCCTGCCGCAGCAGCCGCGAACTGGACCATGGCCTGCCAGGAATCCCCGTACATGCCCACGTTGCCATCCGACCAGGGCTGTGCCACGATCCAATCGATGATCTCGTTCTCAAATTTGGCGGCCGTTTCCATGCTGCCCGGAGTGGGAGAAGCAAATGAGGCGCCAGTTCCAGGCCGGTCAACCGAGACGACGATATAACCAGTGCTCACCACGGGATCCAACCACTTGTCCCGCCAAAGCGGGTCCATTATGCGTCCCTTGTCGCCCATCACCAGGAGGCGGATGCGGGCCATGATTTGGGTGGGAAAATTCACGAAGTCACCCAGCAGGCACTTGCCATTTTTGTCAAAGATGGTCCAGGTGCGCCCGTAGGGGGTGTACTTGAACAAGGTCGGCAATGGCTTGTCGGCTGGCACGCCTTTCCTGGTTGGGATAATCAGGTCATAGGCCAGCCGTGTCCCATCTGAAAGGGTCAGGTAGTCGGATGTCCGTTTTGAACCATCATAGATAGGTTCGGAGTAACTCTGGTATTTACCGAATACGGAAACCATGGCTTGTCCTCCCTTTCTTTGTTTGATTGCAATCACAACGATGAGCAGCACAAGGACTACCAGAATGGGAACGATGATCTTCCAAATTGTCTTTTTCATTTCTGCCTCTTTTCATTCTTAATGGCCATGCCCAAGATGCCATGGCTAATCATTACCGTGCTTTTATTCCAGTATTTTCATCATGACCCACTCAGCCTTAATCCACCTGGTACTTGAAGTGCGGGATGGCGATCAGGAACAGCACGACCGTCATGCCGGTCAGCACCGCCAGCGGGAGCCAGATATCCACTAGGGTTGCCCCGCGGTAGGTGAGGGCCGTAAAGCCATCCATGGCCCAGGCTACTGGCGAAATGTGCCCGATGATCTGCAGAAACTTGGGGGAAATATCCATCGGCCACCAGGCGCCGCCGATGGATGCCAGGACCAAGGTCAGCAGCAGCCCCAGCATGCTGGCTTGGGCGGCGTTTTTCATCCCCGAACCGACTGCAAATGCAAGAGCGGTGATCGCCAGACA
>JBEKVG010000127.1:0-7078 GCA_049514195.1 Anaerolineales bacterium
GGACTCAACATTCGGCTGCCGGTCAAGGCGCTGGCTGAGATTACACAGGCATGCTTTGCTGAGGTCAGCGTTCCAGACCTTGAAGATACAAATTGAGTTTCCGCTTATTTTCTGGTTCTGTATCGTTTTTATCCCTTCACCACCGCTAGCGGACGAAGGCGGGCCACCTTGCGCGCAATCCCGGCCGCGACGACTGTATCCACCACTTCATCGACATCTTTATATGCGGATGGAGCTTCCTCGGCTAGACCGGCCATGGATCCGGCGCGAACCTGGATGCCGTCTGCCTGCAATTCATAGCGGAGGTCCTCCCCGCGGATTTCGTGTTTGGCCTTGGCGCGGCTCATCGTCCGACCAGCTCCGTGACAACTGGACCCCCACGAACGAAGCATGCTCGTTTGTGTGCCAGCCAATATCCACGAGGCGGTTCCCATGCTGCCGGGAACAAGCACCGGCTGTCCAGTCTGCTGGAAATCGGGAGGCAACCCGGGGGCGCCCGGACCAAAGGCGCGTGTAGCGCCCTTGCGATGGACGCATACCTTGAGAGGCACTCCAGCGACAACGTGAGTTTCAAGCTTGCCAATGTTGTGGCAGATATCGTATACCTGAACGAGCTGCCAGCCCTTCAACTTCCCGGAGAAGGTTTGCTCGAAGGCATGCCTGGAGGAATATGCCAGAAGTTGACGGTTGGCGAAGGCGAAATTGGCGGCGGCGCGCATCGCGCCAAGGTAGGCTTGCCCTTCCGGGCTGTCCATTGGCGCACAGACCAGTTCCCGGTCAGGCAGGTCAATACCGTAGCGGCGCACTGCAGCTTGGAACTCCTGGACGTAATCAGTGCAGACTTGGTGTCCAAGACCGCGCGAGCCGCAGTGAATCTGGACTACTAGGCAGCCTTCTTGCAGGCCGAAAATAGCTGCCGTTTTAGGGTCGAGGACAGTTTCGACTGAATCCACCTCGACAAAGTGGTTCCCGGCACCGACCGAACCAATCTGGGTGCGACCACGTGCCCTGGCTCGCTCGCTGACTTTGGCCGGGTTGGCTTCTTCCAGGCAACCATTTTCCTCTGTACGGGCGAGATCCGATTCGGTGGCGTAACCTTTTCTGAGTGCCCAAAGGGAACCTTCCCGCATGAGGTGTTCCAATTCCGGCAGGTTGAGATTGATAACACCCTCCCGACCAACACCACTGGGGCAGGACTGGTTAAGCAGGGTGGCCAGAGTATCTATATAGGGTGCAGCGGCCTTAGCCTGGATGGATGAGGCCAACAGGCGTACACCACAATTGATGTCATACCCAATGCCACCTGGCGAGATGACACCACCGGGAAATTCCGTTGCAGCTACGGCCCCGATGGGGAAACCGTAGCCCTGGTGCATATCGGGCATGACCACCACGTGCCCAACCAAGCCTGGGAGCGTAGCGGCGTTGACAGCCTGTTCAAGCGATTTGTCACCGGCGATATGGTCTAGAAGAGTGCGGGTGGCAAAAATACGCACCGGAACACGCATATCAGAGCGAAAGGCTTGTGGAATCTCCCATTCGTATTCAGAGATTTTGGTAAGGTCCTGGATGCGGATCATATCGGACTCCCAGGCGGGTGTTTCCCACCTTTACACATCAAACACAATATCCACTTCAAAACCAGACTCCATTTTGTGGATGCGCAGATTATGGTACGTGACGGCTTTGATGGCTTTTGTCAATGAAAGGATGAGTGCACCGGACATACTTACCCTTAATTCTGACCCATCCAGAGAAATATTGAAGGTGGAAAAAACCAGATTCTCCTGTTCCATATAATAGATTAGTTCAGACAGGAAAGCAACCAGAAGATCTTCCGTGTCGAGGGCTTTGATTTCGAAAGTGCGCCTCAAGCGCACACCGGGAGCCGGCCGTGCACCTGAAAGAACATTCACGGCGCGGGCGGCTTCGGCGAAAAGCGCAGATAGGCTGCCAGCCCAGACATGCACAGCCCAGTCGGCGGTGTGGGGGAGTTCTTCGAAAGGCATAGGAGAATTGTAATCTGGTTAAGCCAGCAATGCATCCTTATCTGCGCGCTTGAAGTAGGTTCGATAGGCTGCACTCTCTGCCAGTAGGGACTGAATTTCGGCCCACAAGCGTGAGGATTCCAACGGTTTTTTCAGTGAGGCTCCGAGGAATACTGCAAAATCATCTTTTCCTTCCATGGTTATATTTATTTCGCCCTGTGAAGCCAACCATTGCAACCCTTTGCGCACGGTGACAGCCCTCTGTGCCGTAGCGCTTGCCAACTCAGAAAAAGAGCATTTTCCCGCGCGCCGGTTAATGGCATATTTCAGGAGGCCGGACAGCCGTTCTATAAAGGCTTCCGGAGATTCGACGGGTTCCGTTACTGCAAAGAGATATACCTTGCAGGGATGGACTTTTTCCAAGGCTATGTGCAGTTCTTCTGGGGAAGGGGGAATGGTCCAAATGAGAAGTGTATTCGCGGGTGAAAGTTCATTACGATCTTTTCCACCGCACTCTTTTTTTTCTACTCCTTCAGCCCAAAGAATTGTTGACGGTTGGGATTGGATGGTTGATAAAGCTTCTGGAAGGTGCGTGGCATTTCGAAAATCAATAACTTCCAATTTCCTGCTTAATACTTCGATCTTTTCCGTCTCAAGGCTGTGGAAGTCCACGAATTCCATCTGGATCTGATGCAAGCCACGCCAATCAGAGGTGCGTAAGCTATAGGCCAGGTCAAAGTGACCTTCCGGCAATCTATCTTTTTCTTCTGCACCATTCCACCACAATACGGTCTGAGAATTGCCTGTCTCATCCACAACTCTCAATTTCAGATGCTCTTGGTTACGCCCGATGGTCACTGCAGATTGCAGCTGCAGAGCATGCGTGGCCAGGATCGGTGTTTCGTTACCTGGTCCAAAAGGAGCCAGTCTTTCGAGTGTGTCCACCAGGTCCATTGAAATATCGGGAAGGTTGAGCCAGGCATCAATCTCAAGATTGGTAATTATTTCGTTTTCTCCCAACATTTCCGTTACGGTCTTTGCCAAGCGTCGGGAAAATTCAGGCAGCTTTTCCGGTTCCAGGGAGAGACCAGCAGCCATGGGGTGACCACCAAAGTTAAGCAATAAATCTTTTTGTGCAGAGATGGCGGCGGTGATATTCAGCCCTTCAATTGAACGGGCTGAGCCACTCGCCGGCTCGCCGGCCGGCGTGGAAAACAGAATAGCGGGTTTCCGGTAGCGCTCCACCAGCCGGCTGGCGACAATACCGACCACACCGCCCGGCCAGGACGGATGGCCAAGCATCAGGACGGGCTGGGCAAGCAGGGCTGGGTCGGCAAGTAGTTGGGCTTCGGCGGCGCGAGTGACCTGGCTGCAGAGTAATTGCCTTTGTGCATTCAGACCTTCGAGCTGGGTTGCCAAAACGTGCGCCCGTACAGTGTCGGAGGTCGTCAATAAGTCCACGGCAGGATTGGCGTCCCCGAGACGGCCCATTGCATTGAGGCGTGGAGCCAGCACGAAGCTGATGTGTTGCTCGGTTAAATTGGCAGGGATGAGTTCTGCAATTTCCATCATTGCCTGTAAACCAAGCCGGTGTGTATTTTCAAGCGTAGTCAGGCCGCACTGGACAATGTAACGGCCATCGCCGGTGAGACGAGCAAGGTCGGCAACTAGGCCAAGGGTTGCCAGGTCAAGGTGTTTGAGAGCTGTATCTGTGCAACCAAAGCGCGCATAAAGTTCTTCAGCGAGTTTATAAGCGACTCCGGAACCTGACAAAGTGAAGAGCGGATGTCCTTCCGGCAGGAGATTTGGATTCGCAACCGCCAGGGCTTGGGGAAGGACTTCGGGTAGTTCATGGTGGTCAGTAATGAGCATATCCACGTGGCGTGAGCGGGCATAGTCCACGGCCGCATGGGCAGTGATACCGGTGTCGCAGGTCAGGATGAGTTTCGCACCGCTATCAATGATCTCCTGCAGGTGTGGAATATTGATTCCGTGACCTTCATTGGCGCGCACCGGAATGTGAAAGGTAACATCTGCATTCAATTCCTGGAGAGTCTGGAAGAGGATGGCTGTGGAAGTCTGTCCGTCCACGTCGAAGTCTCCCCAGACACAGACAGAATCGTGCTTGCGGATAGCCATTTCCAGACGGTCTGCCACGGAAGCAATTCCTGGCAACTGAACCGCCGGGGTGGGGGAGTATGCCTGCGGCTCCAGGAAAGCCTGAGCGGCCGCGGGCGTGGTAATGCCGCGGCGAAGGAGCATCCCCGCCACAAGCGGAGGCAAATCTGGAAGGATGGTGGAGGTTGGAAGAGGGGAAGGCTCTATCCAGTTCATGAGATGCTAGAATTCAATTTCGGCAATTTGTTCGTAGTGTAAGTTGAATTCAATGGAATTGACTTCCCGTTCTTCTTCGGCGTCTTCTAATACGAATATGCCGGCTTTCCTGCCGCGGTTACAGTAGGAGCGAAAAGGACAATATGTACACTTCTTTTCATCTTCCGTCAATGGGAAATGGCGATGGTGACCGATCTCATTGATCATGCCGGTGAGGTCGTCCCAGTCGTGTTTATATTGAGCTGGATTGTAAGAGAAACTGGCCGGCTCGGAGGGGAAGTCGGCGTACCAGTAAATCATTTCGACCTGTTCGGGTTGAATAGGTGTGCCGCGATTCAGGTAGGCGCCAGCCTGAACCAACAGCGCCCGGTAGAGGCGCGTTTGCATTCGAACAGCTATCCACTCGTCTCTGGGACGTTTATGGGTTGTCTTCCAGTCAATAATGAGGGCTTTCTGAATGGGAGAAATGGCAATGAGGTCATATTTTGCCAGCAGGCGGTGGGTGCCAACTGGCGCGGCAACGGTTAATTCAGTATATTGCGCGTAGCCGGAAAAATTAAAATCATGATTAAGATAATTTTTCCACCAACGCAACAAATCCGGCGTGCTTGCCAGTCGGGTAAGTTTCTCTACAGGCAGACCGACTAAATGCTGCTGCACCATGTGATGAAAGAGTTGTCCCTCCTGCTGACGGCGCTCATTTTCCAAGACTGGCTCCGTTTCGACTGATGGCCAAGCCAGACGTTCGATGTAGCGCAATTGAAACCGGCGCGGGCAGTCGAAATAGTTCTGCAAGGAGGACTGGCTGAAAGTGAAAGATGGAGGAAGTTCGGACTTGAGGTTATCGGGCATCGCTTATCCGGCATCATTTTACATCGAACTGATGGAATTTCCCCGTAGGTGTTTCCCATTCCACGCTTACCTCGTCGACGTGGGAAGCGCGCGGTCCAGTTTTGACTACCTGTGTAAACCGTTCCAATACAGGACGAGAACCTTCCGCTACCGTTTCAACCTGATCGTAGCCTAAATTGTGAACCCATCCAACGAGACCAAATAAAGTGCCAGCCTGCAAAACGAAGGCCCGAAAACCAACCCCCTGAACACGCCCCGTGACCCAGATATGGACGCGGGCCTGGTCATTGGGGTTTATTTCGGCCATGCTATTCCTTTAATCCATATCCAGTCCGTCATCCTCATCCAACTCTTCTTCGTGAAAATCTGTATCCGGATCAAGATCAAACAGGTTGAATTTAGCCATGTCTTCCGTGAAGGTCAGGTTGTCCATGGCTTCCTCGATGAAATCGGCTTCCTCATCGTCTGTCTCGACAGCGAGGATTTCCTCCAACCGGTCTCGGACATCTTCCCCACCAATCTTGGAAAGAGCCCAGATGAGCTCGCGCCGCAATTCCAAATCCTCTTCGTCTTCCAATAAATCGAGCAGTATTGGTCGGGCGGAGGCCAGTTCCAATTCTCCAGCGGCGTGGATTGCCTCTGAGCGAATGTCTTCATCGGGAGAGTGTAGTTTCGAGAGCACTTGCTTTTTCCAACGTTCGTCAATGGAACGACCCATGGCAAAAAGTGCACTTACCACCCATTCGGGACTTTTCTCGTGGTAGGCGGCTTCGATGAGTGGAATGGCTTCCTGACGTCCGGAATATCCCAATGACTCCAAAGCACGCCTGCGCACAAGAGTCTCTGTGGCTGAAGTGGCTGCCTTGAGCAAATCATCTTCGATGCGACGATGCAATTCCGCAGGTATTTTCTCCAGCTCACCCTGATAAACGAACAAACCCAAGGCATTGGCGGCGGTAGCGCGCACTTCAGGTTCTTCATCTTCATCCAGAATTTTCAGGAAGATTGGAACAAGTTTTGTATCCTCACTCTCCCAAAGCAAGTGTATTGCGTGTATACGAACCTGCGAATCGAGATCTTTTAATAAAGGACGGGCTAAATCATCGAAATTGGTCAAGGTATCAGTTTCGGCCAATTCTTCCAAGTCTTCAAGCAGAGTGTTTTTTCGCCGCGCTGATATTTTAGGCCAGGCTTTCATGAGAAGAGCTAAATCAGTGGGTACAATGTCTGAAAAACGGTGCAAGTAACGGGCTGGAAAGGGAGTTCCGTAATCAAGTAGAGCGTCCAACACAGTCTGGAATGATACATTCTGGGTCATTACCAATTACCGCTACAACTACGGGAGTGTAAAATTGATAGGATTAATCAAATCCTTGATATAGAAAAAACCAAGTAAGACAAGCAGGACAAGGAAACCGATACTATTAATCGCAGCCTGGTATTTTGCTGGTATTGGACGACGTATGATAATCTCCACCAAGGTTGTAAAGATCCGCCAGCCATCCAGGGCAGGAATCGGTAGAAGATTGACCACGCCGACGGTGATGCACAGCGAGATAATGACCAGGAGTGTGTAGTTTGTGGGGATTTGGGATTTGCTACCTGCGGACGATTGGCGGCTGGACACATCCCGGGCTACGGACTGCTGAAAGAGGTTCCAGATGCTACGCGGACCGCCAACTTGGGCTTCCTGCGGAGAAACCGTCCCGGCAATGATTCGCCCCGGCAAGGCCAGAAGGTTTTGAATATCACTTCCGGCTGTAGAAAAACTGATTGGGATGGTCTCGAACCAGTTTTTTGGAGGGCGCAACAATTGACCAATGGCGATCCCCATTGGTCCCTGGTCAGAAGGATAAACAGAACGCGGGGTAACCGTGATATTCAGTGTCTGTCCATTACGCAAG
>JBEKVG010000128.1:0-7029 GCA_049514195.1 Anaerolineales bacterium
GTCAGCTTTCTTCGGAAATGCCAGGTTGGATGGTTCTTTATAGGCCCCTTTGACTAGCCGGAAACGGGTTCCCTCGGCGATCAGAGCACGCATGTCCTTTTCCGTGCGATAGAGGTAGGACTGAACAACCAGGCCGGTGTTGTCAAAGCCTTTTTGGCGCATGCATTGGTACATTCCTATAGTTTTATCGGTATAGGGCGTGTCTTCCATGTCGATGCGGACAAAGTTCTGATATTGGCACCCACGGGTGAATATCTGCTCGAGGTTCTTCTCACACAGCCCTTCGTCCAGAGCGAGCCCGATCTGGGACAGTTTGACTGAAACGTTGGCGCGGACATGACTGGAGTCAATCTGGTCAAGCAGTTCCAAAATGTCCTGGGTGGCTTTCACCGCCTCATCCGGAGTGGTGGTCGCTTCACCGAGATGATCCACGGTGGCGTTGATGCCTTTTGTGTTCAATTCCGTTACCGCTTTAATCGCATCTTCGACAGTGCTCCCCGCTACAAACCGACTGGCAGCCCGCCAGGCAAATTTCCAGGAAGTAACCAGCCGTTGCGCCCAGGTGGCCTTGGAGAGATAAATTAGAAAAGATCGCAACATTGTGACTCCTAATAAGATAAAGTCTTCTGCTATTTTAGCGCCTTAAGAGCTGCGAGGCAATCAGGCCGAAACTAACCAAAAAAATATGCCTTCCGTCCATCTTCGGGAGGCATATTTCTTCAGTTCAACACATGTAGATCAAGTTCATGCAGAATGTCGTTTGGGCAAGTTCACACTTCGCGGACATCCAATATCTTATACACGACAGGCTCGAGGGCTTCCACCACTTTACTCTCGGAGAGATCCTGCACCTTCATGGTCATCTCCCAATTCTCCGGAACATCAGAGACTTCGTCTAAGCCCAAACCGACAATGTTCCCGCCGGCCTTGGAAATCGCGCCGGTAACCTTGGAAAAGGTCCCCTTGGAACTGGGGATGGAAGCAAACACACGCACACCCGGCCGCAGCCCTCCGAACAGCGAAATGAATACCTTGAAGAGGTCGGTTTCTGTGATGATGCCGACCAGAGCCTTTTCACGCAGGACGGGCAGACCGCCGATTTTCTTCTCAGCCATAAGGCGGGCAGCTTCTTCAATTGGTGTATCCTCGGTGACAGTGATAACCTCGCGGGTCATCACTTTCTCCACCTTAAGCTTTGCCAGCAGTGCATGCATTTCCCATACATTCAATGTGGTTGCAGGAGAAGGTGAAGCATATAAGAGATCTGCCTCCGAGACAATGCCGACGAGTTTTCCATGTGGACCGAGCACCGGAAGGCGATGGACTTTTTTCTCGTGCATCAAAGCCAGGGCGTCTGGCACAGACATGTCAGTTGTAATGGTAACGGGATTTTTAGTCATTTTCTGCTGAACAAACATAAGTTCCTCCTTTTCTCTAACTAAAGGTTTAGGAATAGTATATCACGAACAATGGACGAACATTTTTAGTTGACCGAAGCCGCGTCTCTCCTGGTCAGACGACGTTATATTCTCGAATTTGACGGCCTTCACTAAACCTTGCCAGGTCGAGCATAGAAACATCCAGGCTTAGGAATTTCCCCTCCAGGATGCATTCAGCCATTAATTTTCCTGAGATTGGGCCGTGCATGAAGCCGTGACCTGAGAATCCTGCAACGATATAAAAACCATCGACGGGGGTCTTGCCATAGATCGGATGTGCATCGGGGGTGACTTCATACAAGCCGGCCCAATGCGACAGCAAACCAGCTTTCTCAAGACAGGGCATGCGGGCGATGGCTGCCTCCAGGTTGACCAATTCAAAGTCCTCGTCAACAGTCTGGTCGAAACCGACCTTTTCGTTCTGATTGGACATACCGGTTAATATCCCTTCGCCCTCCCGGTGAAAGTAAAGCGATTGTGCAAAATCCAGGACAAACGGGAAATCTTGAGGCACTTCCGGTAATGGCGAAGTTGTCATGATCTGACGACGATAAGGCTCGATTGGAACCACAACCTGTACCATTTGGCCGACCACTCCGGCCCAGGGTCCGGCTGCGTTAACGATCACAGGAGTGCTAATTGTTCCCTGGTTTGTATCCAAGCCAGCGATCCTGCCGGCCGTAATCTGAATGCCGGTAACTTCAACATTGTTGAGACACTGCACTCCGAGGCGCTGCGCTGCACCCACATAGCCCATGACAACGCAATTTGGGTCGACCAGACCGTCTTCCGGATTGAAGGACCCCGCCAGGGCATCCTCAAAACGCATCAAAGGCAGGCGCTGATGAATTTCGTCCGGGGTCAGCCATTCGGTATGGACGCCAAGGCCCTGTTGTAGTTCCAGGCTATGCCGGAAGGTTTTAACATCTTCAGGCTGGGTGAGAACGAAAAGGTAACCGCACCTGCGGAAATTGATCTCCTGACCGATCTCATCCTTGAAACGCTCAAGCATCGGTAAACTCTTTAAGGAAAGACGGACATTAATCTCGGTCGAGAATTGATACCTGACGCCTCCCGCACAACGACCGGTTGCCTCCTGTCCAAAGAATTCATCTTTTTCAAGGAGTAGAATGTTCTTTTGGCCACGCAGGGCAAGATGGTATGCTGTACTTGCACCCATTACACCACCACCGATAATTACAACCTCAGCTGTTCGTGGAATCATTATAATTAATCCATTAGAGTGGCAACCAGGTACCGATTCCTTTTTCGCGTGCCCGCCGGTAGATTTCCGGCGCAATGGCCATATCGTCCATCGCCAGACCCAAGTTAATCGCCAGGGCGCGTTCTTTATCTGAGCCCCGGCCTGGTTTCTGGCCGGTAGCGATTTCTCCCAGGTCTGCATAGGGATTGGGAGTTTTCTGAAAGTAGCCACTTGCCCGGTAATACTGGAATTGGGCGTGATCGTCGGTACTGATCCTATCCATTTGAGCCATCGCCGGGCCGGTCCAATACGAGTCGAAATCAACAGCTGAACCAAACCCGCCGGGTTGCAGCCAATCCTTTTCGATGAAGGGGGTGGGATGTTTGAGGATCGGTCCGGAGGTCACGACTAAATCGCTGGCCAGAACTGCCTCTTTAGGTCCCTTGACTGGAAGGATCTCAAATTTGAATTTTGTCCTCATTTCTTCGATGAACTTCGCTTGCGCCTCCGGCAGAATATCATAGGCATAGGCGCGTTTGAGTGGAAACAGGCATGCAAGCGCTTCCAAGTTGGTGCGACCCTGCACCCCGCACGCCAGGATCGCGGCCACCTCGCTATTAGGACGGGCCAGATATTTGGCGGATAAGCCGGTCGCCGCCCCGGTACGGTAAGCGGTGATCCATGTACAATCCATCAAGGCGTAGGGAATCCCAGTCTCAGCTTCGTTAAGGATGAGTAACCCGGTAATGTAGGGAAGACCCCGTTTGAAATTCTCGGGGTAGCCGCTGACCCATTTGATTCCCGCCGAATGTAGCGAGGGAATAAAGGCCGGCATGGCATGGATGAAGGCGTCTGGCATAGTGTGGATCCCGGGCTTAGGCGGCATTTCAACCTTCCCCTGGCCCTTTTCCTTGAAAGCTTCTTCGAGAAGTTTCAGGATAGTCGGCATATCAAGTGCAACATTTTCAACGTCAGCGCGTGAAAGGTAAAGCAGTTGTTGTTCAGCCATTTGTAATCCTTTCTCTCGGATTGTTGTCGATGTCTTATATATGCAAATTGTTTCTTCTCAATAATTAGAGGGTGAGGGGTGTGCAGACAGCGGAGCCTCCCGCCCACCCCTCGTTCTTTCATTTATCCGCGGGCTCTCTTCGCTATTCGCGAAGAGAGCCGGTCATTTACCAAAGAAACGATACCGTGATGCGTTAAATCCACTAATACAGGCCTCTATTCCATGCCTAAATATGATTTTTGGATGATTTTGTTTTTCTTGAGCTCCTCAGCAGTATCTTGGATTACAATTTCGCCAGTCTGAAGAACATAGCCGCGGTTGGCAACGCTGAGCGCCATGAGGGCATTTTGCTCGACCAGCAGAATGGTCGTTCCCTCCTTATTGATTTGGATAATCGTATCAAAAATATTCTCTACTAGGACCGGGGCCAGTCCCATGGAGGGTTCATCCATCAGCAGTAGACGGGGATGCGCCATCAAGGCGCGGCCTGTGGCAAGCATTTGCTGTTCTCCGCCGGAGAGCGTGCCACCCACTTGACTACGGCGTTCCTTGAGGCGCGGGAACAAAGTGAAGACGCGCTCTAGGTCCGCGGCAAGTTCCGTCCCTCGCTTGCGTGTGTAGGCTCCCATTTCGAGGTTTTCGGCGACCGTCAGCCGGGCAAAGATTCGCCGTCCTTCCGGCACCATCGACATCCCCTTGAAGATCAGGTCATGGGGCTTATAAGGGGCTAAGTCTTCTCCATCAAAGCGGACATGGCCCTCACGTGGCTTCATTAGGCCAACGATGGTGCGCAGGGTGGTCGACTTGCCGGCGCCATTGGCGCCGATCAACGTTACAATTTCACCCTTCTCAACGGTCAAAGAAATTCCCTTGAGGGCGTGAATGTTCCCGTAATACGAGTGAATATTCTCGACTTCCAGAATAGGCATAATGGTTCTCCGACTCAGTCTGCTGCGAGGGCCTGGCTGAGGCCGCTCGCCGCGCCCCGTCCCAGATAAGCTTCGACAACGCGGGGATTCTTCTGGATTTCCAACGGAGTTCCTTCGGCGATCTTCACGCCAAAATCCAGAACGCTGATCTGCTCAGAAATGCTCATCACCACCCGCATCTGATGCTCGATGAGCAGGATGGTAACGCCCAATTCATCCCGCAGACGGCGGATAAAATCGACCATATCCTGGGTCTCTCTGGGGTTCATACCGGCCGTGGGTTCATCCAGGAGCAGCAGAGCTGGCTTGCTGGCGAGAGCCCGGGCAATCTCCAGGCGGCGTTGTTGGCCATAAGGCAGGTTCTTGGCCAGTAGATCGCCCATTCCTTTCAGGTTGATGAAGTAGAGCAATCGATTGGCTTCCTCGACGGCCTCTTTTTCCTCGCGGTTGGTGCGGGGATCGCGAAAAATTGCTCCCAGCACACCCGATTTCAAATGCGGTTGCATCCCAACCAGAATATTTTCCACCGCGGTCATGTTCTTGAATAAGCGAATGTTCTGGTAGGTGCGGGAAATCCCCAGGCGTGCGACCCGGTCCGGGGAGAGGCCGGTGATGTTCCTGCCGTTGAAAACAATCTTCCCTTCCTCCGGAGTATAAAAACCGGTAATACAATTGAAGAAAGTGGTCTTACCGGCGCCGTTGGGGCCGATGATGCTGTAGATTGCATGTTCTTTTAGTTCTAGATCAACCTTGCTGACCGCCTCCAGGCCGCCGAAACGTTTGGTTACCTTCTCTGAAACGAGTATCGCCATCTCAGCCTCCTCCTAGCGCCCTGGGTCCGTTGCTGCCGGTTTGGGTTCTTCTTGGGGACTCGGCCCTGACTCTTCTCCGCGCAATTCCAGGCGGCGGCGTGCTTCCGGCCACAGCCCTTCTGGTCGACTCAGCATCATGAAGATCAGTGAAGCGCCATAGATGAGATAGACAAAATCCGCAAACTGGCTGAGCACTAAGGGCAGTCCCACCAGGACCAACCCGCCCACAAAAACACCCGGGATGCTGCCCAATCCACCGATGATAATCAAAGAGAGAATATTGATCGAAACGATGAAGCTGAAGCTTTGCGGATAGGTCGAGCCGACCTTGGTGGCGAACAAAGCCCCTCCCAGACCCGAAAAGAGTGCACCCATTCCAAAAGCAAGCAGCTTGGTGACAACCTTATTGATCCCCATGGCTTCGGCAACATCCTCATCCTCACGCAAGGCCATCCAGGAGCGGCCAAGGTGGGAATCTTTCAAACGGGTGGCAATAAAACCCGTCAGGATGATTCCCGCCAGAATCACGTAAAAAAGTTGTTGTTGGTTTACCAGGACCAAAGTCCCTATGGTCGGATGGCCGATACGTTGAATGCCCTCGGATCCCCCCAGGAGTGGTTTAAACCAGTCAGATAATACCAGGATGCGAATGATTTCCCCAAAGCCGAGGGTCACGATTGCCAGATAATCACCGCGCAATCTGAGAATTGGCAGGCCCAGCACGACGCCTGCAAAAACTGCTACGATCAGGGCAAGGGGCACCGCAGCCCAGAAGCTGAGGTGGAGCAGTCCCACTGCCTCCGAAGTGGTCAGCACCCCCAGGGTATATGCCCCGATGGCATAGAAGGCGACATAGCCGAGGTCCAGCAATCCGGCAAACCCGACTACGATATTCAGCCCCAAACCCATCAAGATATAAATGCCAACGTCATCCAGAATTTCGCTGAAATACATTCCCAAGATTTGGGGCAGCAAAAGGACAATGACCACCAACACTCCAATAGTTACCCATCGAATTGCACGCTGCTGCCTCGGGGTTCTTTTTGGAGCAATTGCCTTCCGATCAATGCCGGAACGCCAATAGACCAGTCCGCCCATGATCACGAAGACAACCAGAGCACCGGGGATGGTCAAACCGACCTGGGCAAAAATCCATTGGAAGGCATATTGCACAAAACCCCAGTGGATAATCACCGTGATGATCAGGTCCCGGAACAAGCCGAGTGCCAGGACAACTAGAACAGCCATGCTCAAGGCACCCCGAATGCGAGCCGGGAGCAGGAAAAAACCCGCCGCAATCAATCCGGTAACCAGAGCAGCCACGAGCAAAACCAACACTCCGGCCAGGACCGGGAGATTGAAGGTCCATAGGGCGATCAGGTCAGGCGAAACATTGTACAGAATCGCGCGAACGTTAAGCAACTGATTAAAAACAATAAATGCTACCAGGACCACCCCCCCCATGAGGCCGGTCAGTCCGCTGACTACCAGGAGGGGCAGAGGCTGCTTCGAGGGTATATGCCGGATGGAGGAGTAGCTTTCCATTAAAAATGGAGCCAGTACCAGGATTTGACCCATGGTAATTACCCCACTGATCAAATAAGTATTCTCAAAAGCCGCAACCATCCCAACCAGG
>JBEKVG010000129.1:0-7026 GCA_049514195.1 Anaerolineales bacterium
CTGTGCGTTCGCTGGCCGAACGGCGTGGACCGGAGGCGGTGGCCCTGGCTGAAGCGACCATCGAAAGCGCCAAAGCCGTTTCCGCCACAGAAGCCCTGCAGGCCCACCTGGTGGATTTTATTGCCAACAATGTCAGCGACCTGCTAAAGCAATTGGATGGATTCACCGTCCAGATGGCAAATGGCCCGCGCGTTCTGCAT
This sequence comes from Anaerolineales bacterium, assembly GCA_049514195.1. Taxonomy (GTDB): domain Bacteria; phylum Chloroflexota; class Anaerolineae; order Anaerolineales; family Villigracilaceae; genus UBA877. The sequence continues at coordinate 201 of JBEKVG010000129.1, forward strand.
ACCTCTGGTGTGGCGCAGCAAGCCCTGCCCATGAGTTTCATCGAGCAATTGCTGCAATTCCTGGTCGATTCCAATATTGTCTTCCTTCTGCTGGCGATCGGAGTGCAAGCCCTGCTGATCGAATTGACCCATCCGGGTGCCTGGGTGCCGGCCTTCTTTGGTGTGGTGTGTTTGACCCTCGCAGCCTATGGGCTGGACATCCTGCCGGTCAATTGGTTTGGGCTAATATTTATCGTCACTGCCTTTGTGCTCTTCATTGTGGACATCAAGGCGCCAACACATGGCGCTTTGACCGTCGCTGGTGTTGTATCCTTCATTATTGGTGCATTGGTCTTGTTCAATTCGCCGGGGACGCCCCAGTTCGAGCGCGTATCGTTTCCGTTGGTCCTTTTTGTGGGGGTCTTCATCGGTGCGATCTTTGCTGTCATTCTAGGATATGCCCTCCGGGCGCAGCAGCGGCCGGTCATCACCGGGCGGGAGCACCTCGGCGGTGAGGCTGGTTTTGCCGTTACGGATATCGACCCGACCGGGCAGGTCCATGTGGCCAGTGAACTATGGAGCGCCGATCTCGTAGACGGCTCCGAAACTATCCATAAAGGGGATAAGGTTGAAGTGGTAAAAGCCGAGGGGCTGAGATTGAAGGTCAGGAAGAAGGATTAGGCTGGGATCTTTCCGCCTCCCAGCGGCGGACTTTTTCCAACAATATGCCAAGCGGGTTCAGATCACTTATGGGAACTAGCAGGTTTTTCACGCGTGTGCGGTCAAACTGGAACGTGCGCGCCCCAGCGTTCAACACCCTGGCCTTACGGCGAAATTGCTCGTGCGAGAGCCAACCGGTCAGGAATATATCCATGCCGTAGATCCATAGGTTGCCCCACTCGTGCGGAGAAATGAGGTATGGTTCACCATGTAGTGGGCTGTGAATCCCAATCCGGGCTTCCGGTTTACTTTTGGCATAAATATAGGCTAGGCTGTGGAAATCCTTTTCCACCAATTTACGCTGCCTGGGTGGGAGTTCCAAGTTAACGGTGAGGAAGTCGCGCCCGGCATCCTGACCGCCAATCTCTATCATGATGGGCGATTCACACTCGCTTTTCAGGGATAATTTTTCAACCGGGACCCATATACGCGGCCTGGCCCAAGCCTCTGGCAGTGGGTGAACGAGATAGATTGGCTTACCAGCAACTATTGCATTATCCACGTCTACTCGTGTAGCAGCTATACCCCCTAACAGAAAAGCAAATAGATACATGTCATCGGGTTTGTGGTTCTCGGCGGAGAATTCATCAACCGGGATGAGAGCAGGCACTTGGAGAAGGCTGCCCGGCTCTCGCTGGAGCTGTGCTATCTGGCTGTGGCGATTGATCAGAAAACTTTTCACGATGCAACGATGCCCACCCAATGAGATGTCGTAGCGGACGGGACGTGTGAAGGGTGTTTTCCCAAGTACATGGAATGGAACGGCCTTATCCCCGAGATAACGCCGAAAAGCTACGTCCACCGCCACGTTGCTGACAATATGCCGTAGCTTGCCAAAAGGGGAGTCGCCCATGCGGTCATAAGTGCAGGCCAGCGAATGGCAGGCATACGCGATGCCGCTCTCGGTCAGATCGATGGGGTAAGGGAGATGGAGGAAGTCGGTAGGGGTAAGCATGGTTCAGAGGAACAGATTATGAGAAAAAAAAGAAACAAGAAACGATGGTCGGATGACAAGCTTCCAGGCATGTTTTACAGAACTTTTTTTCGTTATTGATAACTGGTCACTCGTCTCTAAATTGCAAACAATAGTGGTGGAAAGTGTTGCTCACCCAGGCTGAGCCCAACCCGTATGGTGCAAGCGACTGGTTGTCCTGGCACCAGATCTTTTCATCCTTGAGCGTGTACACCTTGCCAAGTTCACGGCCCAGGTCCCAGGCCAGGGGATAAATCTTGCCCCCTTTCTTGATATTCTTGACAATGATGGTGAGATAGGCTTTTTTCCGCAGCAGCGGTTTCAGCCCGGCGAAGATGTTCACCAATTTCGCTAGAAATTCCTCGTAATCGCCCAGATTTCCCAGGTCGTTCGGATCTTCCGAGTAGAACACATCCAATTCTGTGGATATGCGGCGCTTCTTTTGCGTTCCAGCGCCCTTGACGTGCAACATATCCCAATACGGCGGGGACGTAAGCACATAATCTATCATAGGGAATTGGTAGGTTGCGGCAAGGCTAGCATCCCCATTTACGATTTCTGATTTTAAATATTCGATTGAAGAACCCAGCGATTGGCGTTCCGCCGCAATGATCTGGCGGGCAATTTCCGCATATTTGGGGTTCAACTCAATGCCGTAGGAATTGCGCCCGGCTCTCAGCGCCGCCACGAGTGCCGACCCGGTCCCGGCCATCGGGTCGAGCACGGTCTCACCGGCTCTGGTAAAAAATTCGATAAACTCCTGTGCCATGGTCTCCGGAAATTTGGCCGGGTGGACTAGTACGCCCTGCTTGCGCGGCGGCGGGTTATGGATGAACCAGGATTTCTGAAACTTGAGCCATGTCTTTGGGTCGAGGTCGTTGAGTTTATTCTTCATGGGTGCAGGGTGGGGCTGGGTATTGGAGTATGGGAGGGGATCAGCGATGGCGTTGGGGAAATATAAGAAACCGAATAGACCGAGAGGCTAGAGAAGGAGATAGTCACAGGTGTCTGCCCGCTGGCATATATGAAAAAGCCGACCGTCCCAGTGGAAAAGACCGGGTCGAGTTCGCTGAATTGGTAGTGGTCGTTCAGAAAAACGCGCATCTCCCGACCGACAGCCCAGACGCCCAGCTTAACCTGCGCGGGTGCACCCATGGGTGCGTCACCGCTGGACAACCAGTCGAGCAGAGGATAAGCCTCCCCGCCCCGCACACGTTCCAGGCGTAATTGGCTGCTGCAGTTGACAGTGAAACGGTAATAATTTTCTGCGGATGTGGCGCGAAATATCATCCCGTACTGATCTTTTACGCTACACAGACTGATATTGACTACGGCCTCTGCATAGAAATCGCCAACGTTCGGCTGGTTGCGCAGGCTCACAATCGAGAGCGGTCCCGGCGCGCTGATGGATAAGACCAGCTGGTTGCGAGTCACTGAGGCGCTGGCCTGCTCAGAACTGGCTGTATCCCACAGTTCGGGTTGATCGAAGGTATCGGAAAAGATCAAGTTACCCACGCCGGGATGATATTCCACCGCTGCAGTGGCGGGTTGTGTGGGGAAAATGCTGGGTGTATCAGTGGATGGGAACCAGACGATTGTGGGAGTGGGGGTAGTGGTGGGAGAAAGAGTTGGCGTATCGGTTGGCATGGTAGTTGGACCGGAGCAGGCAACCAGAGCCAATCCGCAGGCGACCAGAAGCATGGTTAGAATCCGTTTTGCCAGAATGGTGAGTTTCATCGTGTTAAAAATGGGAAGAATAATAGCGCAAGGTGTTGTACAATCAAATCGAACAGATTAATCTGAATTTCTTTTTCTTCATTCTACTGCGTGTTGCCTGAATCTGGCAATCAGGAATGTTTCATCATCCAGAATTTCTTATAACGCCTGGTGTGAAATTCGATAAAAACAGAACCACAAGGTCACCAAGACACTAAAAGACTGACAAAAGGTTCCGCGCTATGTTTTCTCTCAATTCTTCGTGGCTATCTGACCTTGTGGTTAAGAAAATGCTTAATTCGATAATACGTTCGATCACGAGAATTCTCGGAAAATCATGAGGCTACACTCTGTAACAAAAGGAGAACCATATGAGTGAAAAAGCTGTTCTGGTGACCGGTGCTTGTGGTGAGATCGGTCAGGCGCTTGTGCAAAACCTGGCTCAGCGGGGAGGCTTTCGCATTGTGACCGCTGACCTAGCTGCACTACCGGAGACCATCCGGCCTATGTCAGCGGAACATGTCCAGGGAGACCTGGTCAACAAAGTCAAGATATTTTACGATTACGATTTCGACATTATCTATCACCTAGCAGCCTCGCTTTCGTCAAAGGCTGAAGTCTCCACCGAGGAGGCTCATCGCATCAATGTGGAAGGGACAATGCAGCTCCTGATGCTGGCGGCCTATCGCTCCGAGAAGTACAAAAAAGAGGTGAAGTTCCTTTTCCCCAGTTCCATTGCGGTTTATGGTTTCCCAGATCTGGAAACTAAGCACGCAGCCGGTTGCGTGAAGGAGGCTGACTACAATACGCCTCATACGATGTATGGATGCAATAAACTGTATTGCGAGAAGCTTGGCATGTATTACAGCCGCTACAATGGCCAGCGCCACCTCGATCCGCAGCCGCCGGTGATGTGTGACTTCCGCGCCATCCGCTTCCCCGGGCTGATCAGCGCTTTCACCCTGCCCAGCGGTGGGACAAGCGACTACGGACCCGATATGCTGCATGCAGCCGCAGAAGGCCGGCCATATGCCGGTTTCGTGCGTTCTGATACCAAGATCCCCTTCATGGCCATGCCGGATGCCATCAAGGCCCTACTCATGTTAGCAGACTCACCCCGTGAGAAATTATCGCATGTGGTCTACAACATTGCCAGTTTCAGCCTGACGGCAGGTGAATTCCGCCAACGGGCGCTCCAGTCTTTTCCGAGCGCCGAGATCTCCTTCCGGCCAAATCCGCGACGCCAAGGTATTGTGGATTCCTGGCCGGAGGATGTGGACGACTCGCTGGCACGCCTCGAATGGGGTTGGCAGCCGGATTACGGTGTGGACAAGTTCTTTGATCAATACTTCATACCAGAAATTAAAAAGCGCTACCGGCGTCCGAGCTTGCGCACGAATGAATAATTCTCACAACAACCGGTCCCCCACCTGAACGGCGTCCACGCGGTAATGGCAGCCGCGACTCTGGCGGTTGTGCCGGGCAGCTTGGGCCACGATCAACGCCACCTCAACCGCATTACGCAGCCCTATCAAGCCGTCGCTCAACTTGGTGACGCTGTAGAAGGTCTCAATTTCGTTTTGCATGTGGCGCAGTTCTCGGATGGCACGCGAAAGTCTTTCGCTGCTGCGGATTAACCCGACATAATGCCACATAATGTTCTGGATAGTCTGCATGTCACCCTGGATGAGTGCCGGGTCGGAATCCTCGGTCAGACCGGACTCGTCCCAAGGTGGGACCTCTTGGAGGGGCGGAGTGACAGGCCGGGACTCCGAAGAAAGGTGGGATTCGATATCAAGTGCAGCCCGATTGCCCCACACCAATCCCTCCAATAAAGATGTTGAAGCAAGCCGGTTGGCCCCGTGAAGACCGATGCAACTGACCTCCCCGACCGCGTACAGATTTTGGATGCTGGAGCGCCCCCACTCATCCACGCCTACACCTCCGCAGAAGTAATGTGCGGCTGGGACGACCGGGATGGACTCACGCGTGATGTCAACCCCGACGCGTTTGCATTCGGCGTAGATGTTCGGGAAGCGTTCCTTGATCTTGGCGGCCGACATGTGTGAGGCAATATCCAGAAGTACATGCGAATAGTTATGGTCTTCCATTTCACTATGGATAGCGCGTGCGACCACATCGCGGGGTGCCAGATCCTTCCATTCCGGCGAATATTTTTCCATGAATGGCTGACCATCTGGTGTGAGTAGCACACCGCCTTCGCCGCGCACAGCCTCACTGATCAGAAATCCCTCCGCCCCCGGTACGGCCAGTGCGGTTGGGTGGAACTGGATGTACTCGGCGTTCGTGATACGTGCCCCGGCTCGGCTGGCCATGGCCAGACCGTCACCGCGCGCTCCGACTGGATTGGTGGTGTTGCGATAGATACGCCCCAAGCCGCCTGTAGCAAGGATAGTAGCGGCTGCTAGGGTACGATGGATGGTATGACCGGGGCGGTCAAAGATGTATGCGCCGTGGCATGTGATCGGTGCATAGGCGGTGAGCGGGTCACGCGAATGGTGTGGATAGGTAATCAGGTCAACTGCGGTGTAGTTTAATTCCAATTCGATGTTCGGCATCCGGCCGAGGACCTCGACCAGACCCAGCATAATAGCTCGGCCGGTTGCGTCCCCAACATGAAGGATTCGCCGACGGCTGTGGGCGGCTTCCTGCCCATATTCCGGATCGCCGTGTGAATCATGGTCAAAATTGACCCCGGCGGTCTTGACCAGAATTTCCTGAAGCAACTGTGGGCCTTCCTTTGCCAGGATCTCGGCAGCCCTGGGAAGAGAAGCGCCAGCTCCGGCAGCCAGGATATCCTTCACCAGCAAATCGGGACTGTCACCCGGTCCGCGACTGATAATGCCTCCCTGGGCGTAGCGCGAGTTCGACTCGTGCGGATCGGCTGCACGCGTGATGAGAACGATATGATTGTTCGGATTGCGCGCCAACCGCAGGGCCGCGGTAGCACCGGCAATACCGGAACCAATAATGAGGACGTCAGTGGTTTTCATTGGTTAATTAGCAGATAAAAGAGAGGTGAGAGCAGTATGAATTCTTTGTACCGTTCTCTGCTCTCTCTTCTCTGTTCTCTCCTTATCCAATCTCAATCATTCGCTGAACGGCGCGGAATGCCTTCTGCCGGATCTCTTCCGGTAACTCGATGGCATAACGGTTGAACTTCAGGGCGTCGCGCGTTTCTTCCATCGTTATGGTATTCATGTGCGGGCAGCGCACCATACAAAGCCGCAGCATATCCTTCTCAGGGTTGGCAGCCGCGATATTGTCGCCCATGGCGCACTCGGTCAACACCAGGTAGCGGGCGGCCTTCGTCTCCTGCACATAGCGGATCATGGCATTGGTACCGCCAGAGAAATCGGAGGTAGCCACGACTTCCGGACTGCACTCCGGGTGGGTCAGAACGACCACATCCGGGAA
>JBEKVG010000130.1:0-7017 GCA_049514195.1 Anaerolineales bacterium
CTTTTACCAGGCACATTTTCAAAGGGCTTTGATTGGTCTGGAGTATAATACACGCCAACGTGTAGAAACTATGAACGCGCCGGTACTGGTACTCAACGCCAATTTCGAGCCTGTCAATGTTTGCAATACCCGTCGCGCCATGGGCCTGATCCTTTCGGGGAAAGCCGACCTGGTGATGAATGGGCGCGGCTACATCCAGACCGTCAAGCAATCCCTCCCACGACCATCCGTCATCCGGTTGGAGCAGATGATCCACCGCCCAAGGTTGCAGATCAAACTAACCCGTAAAGAGGTCTTTCGTCGTGATAATTACACTTGCCAGTACTGTGGACGTCATACCAGCGATTTGACCGTGGACCATGTTCTGCCCAGGCACATGGGCGGAGAGCATATCTGGACCAACGTTGTAGCCGCCTGCCCGCCTTGTAACCATCGCAAAGGTGGTCGCCAATTGGGTGAGGTTCATATGAACCTTCTTCATATTCCCAAACAGCCGCCAGTCAGTGCATATTATATTTTTGGACGCCACCTTGACGAGAATGCCGAATGGGAACAATTTATCAAGGGTTGGTAATAAAAAAATAAAAGCCACCGGATGGTGGCTCTTTTTTTCTTAGCTAAAATTCAATTCCATATAATCTTCCGCCAACGTCACCGGACCGTCGAACTTTTGCCGGGCTTCGATCACCGGGTCGCCGGAGGCGAATCTCCCAGTTGGATAATGGATCAAATACAACGAACCCGCTTCGGCCAGGCGCGCTGCCTCCCCAGCCTGGCTTGCAGATGAATGTCCCGGTAATGCGCCGGAAGCCTCATGAACAAACACATCTGCACCTTCAGCCAATTTAATTTCTTGCGTGCATGGCTCGGTATCACAGGAATATGCCAGGACCTTTTTCGATCTGGTGAATTCGATTCGCAGACCTATGCTTGGGATAAAATGCTGCATTGGCGAGGCAAAGATGTGGAACTCGTCACACTCGAGAACAGAAACCAGTGCTTGTTCTGGTAGACGATGATATCTGACTGGAAAGAAACCCGGCCATGTGGACCAGTTGTATGACCCCATCAAGTTTTCGATCCGGTCGATGGTGTACTGCAAACCGTAAATATTCAACGGCTGGAGACGACCCATCAACCACATATTCATCAATAATAACGGCACACCGGAAACGTGATCAGGATGGAAATGGGTCAGGATCAGATCACTCAGGGCTTTAAAATCCAAGCCGGCTTTCTGGAAACGCAGGAACGGGCTGTGGGGGCAATCAATTAAAACCATGCGCTTCTCCCCCACGACGGCCATATAGGTGTTCTCGTGATCCTCACTGGAGATGGCGTTCGAAGTTCCCAGAAAGATAAGTTTTACCATCGCATCAGCCGAACTTTTAGCTCAAGTCTTCGGTTTGGATCATGCCGCAACAGTGCTGGGCGGACGATGGTTCAGGAAGAATAACACGCCGCCGGCCAATGCCACAATCGCGATAAAAATATGATTGAAGCTTATTGTACCCACGCGCAGATAATCCAGGCAAAATCGCCCAATGGAATACATCATCATGTAGATATATAATAGATCACCCCCCTTGAGCCATTTTTCAAAGCGACGGGCAAGCCACAACAACAAAGCCATATTGATCAGGTTCCAGATCGACTCGTACAGGAAGAGCGGATGGAACAAAGTTGTTGCAGGATATTTGGTCATATCTGTATATATGTCGATGCGGTGCGCGGCTGAGATGTGGATACCCCACGGAAGAGTGGTCGGCTTGCCATACAATTCCTGGTTAAAAAAGTTGCCCCAACGACCGATCGCCTGGGCCAGAGCCACGCCCGGGATGATGGTATCTACCAAAGTCAGGAACGAGATTTTTTTGTTCCGGCAGTAAAGCCATAATGCCAGGAGCCCGCCGATGATCGCCCCTGGAATGCCCAACCCGCCGTTTCGGATATTGATAATATCCAGGATGCGCGGCACACCTCCGACAAAATAAGGATTGACCAGCTTGCCCGTAACTGGGTCCGGAACGAGCATATCTTTCTGCGGCGTAAAAATATGCCATAACCGTGCTCCGACGATCCCGGCCAGAACGATCCAAAAAAGCGCATCCCAAATGTAATCCGGATTGACTCCACGTCGCTTGGCCTCGGCTTGTGCAAGAAAAGCCGCCGCGACCACGCCTAGCATGATCAAGATGCCATAAAAGTAAATGTGGAAACTTGTATTGAAAAAAGGAAGAGGAATATTAAAACCGTCCGGCAATGATTGCATGGTTTACTCCTGAGGTTTAGATAACCGGCGTAAAGCATCCTCCCGCGCCCTGAAGATCCTCTGTAAAGCCGTGACATTTGCAAAGATGGCAATGATGATCAAGGCGATCAACGCCAGGGGAGGGTATAGGCTGCTAAAAATCAAACCCGGGATGAGTATGAGATAACGTTCAACACGCGTCAACAGGCCAACGTTTGCATCTAGTTTTGAGGCATCTGCGCGCGCCTTGACGTAAGAAACCAGCACCGAGCCAGCCGCAGCCAGATATGCTAGCACAATACCAGTCGCGTTTACGTGCAACATATAATAGATTAAAAAGCCCAGGAAGAGAAATAGTTCAGAATAACGGTCGGTTACTGCATCCACAAAAGCCCCCCAATCGCTTGCTTCGTTACGCAAACGCGCCAGTGCTCCATCCATGGCGTCTACTGGCCCCATCACCAGCAGCAGGATGCCCGCCCAAGTCATATGACCAAGCGCGATCAGCACACTACAACCTATCGTTCCTGCCAGGCCGATCAAGGTGACAGTATTTGGCCGGATGCCGAGGTGGTTTAAAAATTCCGCGATCGGATGATAATACCAGCGGAACCAAACCCGCATGTTGTCGGAAAATGATTTCTTCTGTTGTTCGTTTGTTTGAGTCAAGAGGGTTTCCTTTTACCGTAAAATGTCAAAACGGAACTATGATACCACATCACCCCATTTCATTTCCATTCCTTCCATGCATATTTTTACTATCCTTGAATCGTGTTCCATAAATCCGTTCCCAGCGTCCCCAGATTATCTTGAATTAGCCAGATCCATTGCCATGGCAATCGCACCTAATACTCCCGAGCGATTTCCCAGCGTGGGCGGTACAATATACTCATCAATTTTGTCCATCACAATCGGTGATTGGATATATCCATTCAAGTATTGTTGAACCTTATACCGTACAGATCTGTACAATCCACGATGGAGTGCCACACCACCCCCCAGCACAATTCTTTTTGGAGAATAGGCATAAGTCAGGTTTATCAACGCCAGGGCAATATATTCGGCTTCCAATTCCCATCCTGGATGGGAATCAGGCAATGTTTTGGCATCCTGCCCCCAACGTTCGCGCATGGCAGGCCCGGATGCCAGGCCTTCCAAACAATCCTTATGGTACGGACAAATACCTTTGAATGGATCCCTACCTTTATCGTGAGGGATGGCAAAATGTCCAGCCTCGGGATGCACCATTCCATGTACTGGTTTACCGTTGACCAAGACACCCACTCCGACTCCAGTTCCCACTGTTATATACACAAAAGGGTCTAAAGAGCGGTTCGCCGGCGTCCAATAATATTCACCAAAGGCGGCAGCATTAACGTCGGTATCGAAGGCCACTGGCAGATCCAAGGCCCTTCTGATAATACCTTCAAGATCCACCTGACCCCATCCGGGTTTCGGTGTGGTGGTAATGTAGCCATAGGTTGGCGAGCTGGGATTCAAATCTACCGGTCCAAACGAGGCAATACCTACCGCGATTAAATGTCCATTATCTTTATAAGGCGTAAAAAAAGCGATCGCGCGCTGGATTGTTTCTTCAGCAGATTGTGAAGTCGGAAAGCGGATCTCCTCAACGATCTCGCCGGGGCTGTTTCCAACCACGCACACGAATTTTGTTCCACCTGCTTCTATACCGCCGTATAAATGTTTCATGCCACACCTTTATAAGTATCCTTGAATAATTCGCCATCTATCGGAGAGGATCAGATTACCTATTCCAAAGTTCTGGCATGGTTATTCCTTCAGGTAATCTCCGGGATGATGTCCAGGCAGGCGTGACCAGCAACAATAACGAATGGGAGAGCCGATGGTTCATTTGGAACGTTCATTGGTTTCATCTCATTGTTTACACCAATAATGCCTGAAATCAGTACACAGTAAATGGGGTTGTTCCAAAGGCATGCTCTCCCCGATCGCGGGCAGTTATCAATTGTCCATAATCTATAAAGTCTGGAGGGAGCTTAAACACCGTTACTGTCAAGCGCTTTGGGAATAACTCCCATTTCATGGACTGCCTCTGCACCTACCATCAAACTGACGATTTTATCTGGCGTAGTCTCCGCGGCAACCTGTTCACCGACTTTCTTGCCCCGGCGCAAGATGACAATCCGGTCTGCGACCGCAAAAACATCCTGCATGTTGTGGCTGATGATTATGACAGGAACACCATGACCTGCCAGAGTGCGCACCAGAGTGAGCACTTTGCGCTGTTCAGAGACACCTAGGGCGGCCGTTGGTTCGTCCATGATCATCACTCTGGCGTTCCAATAGATTGAACGCGCTATTGCAACTGACTGGCGCTGTCCCCCAGATAGGTTGCGCACCTGCTGGGTAAAAGAAGGAATTTCGATATCCAATCGCTTCAAGGCCTTGGCCGATTCGCCGATCATTTTCCGGCGATCCACGAGCTGGGTGACCGATCCAAACAACCAGCCGAGCACCGCCCCGGAGGACAAACCTAACACCAGCCCAAGTACAAGACCGTATATCTTGTCGAACTGGAAGCCAGCCCACGCCAGCAAGGCACCAAGCGGTAAAGCGAAAACAACGCTGAAAATGATCCGACTGAGCTTCTCAGAAATAAAGCGCTTCTTTATTTCGCGGCCCAGGAATATATTCGAGCCGACGTCCAGGTTCTCGGCCAGAGCCAAATCCTGGTAAATGGTCTCAATCCCCTGGTCACGGGCGTCGCGTGGGTCGATGAAATTGACTTTCTTACCATCGAAGTAGATTTCTCCGCCATCCGGTTGATATACCCCCGAAATCATTTTAATGAAGGTGGATTTGCCCGCCCCGTTGTCTCCGACCAGGCCGATCACCTCCCCAGGGTTCACGTCAAAGCTCACATTATCGACTGCAACTAATCCGCCAAAACGTTTTGTAAGGTTGATTGCGCGTAATAAGGGTTCCATGCTGACCTAACCTTCTCTATTCTTAGTCGTGCTCCATCCTTCGACCCACCTGGTCTACAATCACGGCGATGACCACCACGACACCAACCGTAACATACTGCCAGTAGGGCTGCTGGCCAAGGATGACCAGGCCATACTGGATGGTGGCTATGATCAGAGCTCCGATCACCGTGCCGATGACGCTGCCCTCACCACCGAACATACTTGTCCCGCCGATCACGACCGCAGCAATGGCAAAAAGCAAAGTCGGTTCGCCTGCGTTGGCTGCTCCGCTGGTGAAACGGGAAGCCCAGATCACACCGGCAATCCCTGCCAGAACAGCCGCCAGGGTATAGGCACGCGTCTGCGTACTCGCCACCGGAATACCGGATCGAATGGAGGCCTGAATGTTGCCGCCGATGGCATAGATGTGCTGGCCAAACTGGGTCTTCGCCAGAATGAACCAGATCAGGATTGTCACAACCAGCGTGATGGCGACAATGTTTGGAATGAGCGGGATGATATGCTGCAAATCTGCCTGACTTGCCGCAGCGGGAATTTTGAGCCATGTGAATCCATGTTTAGGCCAGTAGTACAACAAGTTGCCATTCCCGATCTGACCCAGATAATCCGGCTGGTCGGCAATTGCCTGGCCGCGCGAGATGAGCAAGGCAATCCCATACACCACGTAACCCATACCGAGCGTGCTGATGAACGGCGGTACCTTGATTTTCGCAACCATCGTTCCGTTGATCCACCCCGGGATGATGCTGACCAGGATACCACCAGAAAAGCCGACCGCCAGGGTCAGCGTGGGCGTGAGGTGAGCGGCAAACATCGCACGCATGATGAATGCTGCAACCACTGCCGAAAAACCCAGTGTATAGTGCACAGACAGGTCGACTCCCCCATTGCCACTGATGATGATAATCGTTTCCGCCAACCCAATTAAAAGGATTTGGGTCGCATAAACCAGGATCCCTTGGATACTGCGATAGCTGATGAAATTCACGCCATTGGTAGTTTTGGAAATGATGACAAAAACAATAACCATCAAGATAAGAAAGAACCATGGCCAGACCTTACGAATGGTGCTCAACCTTTCAGAACGAGTTTTCTTTGAAACCGGAGGCATAGATTGTTCTTCTTGGGTCATTTGGCTCTCCATGCGTACAGCAAATCATCACTGGAAGAAAAAACTCTCAGACTTCCAGCTAGAGTCCAATTTTTATATAAAGGCTGCATGGGTACTTGACAGGTTCAGAAATAAATTCAAAGTAGGCCGTTGCCGTCGATAAATATTATTTTAATGGAGGTTAGATAAATCAACAAGCAATAAGGGCTTTTGTTGGGTAACCGAAATTTCTTGTTGTAGGCAAAGAGGGGTTTATGGCAAGGTTATCTGAGGCCAAGATCGATCCAGGGGGGTGATGAGCCCCCCTGGATCATTTGTCTGAAAATTTATTTGTAGAAGAATTTTACGATGTTGGGGTCGGTCATGTTGGCTTTAGTGATGACGGCATACCCGGTCGGGATGTGCTTGGGAATGCTGGTAACACCGTCCAAATAGGCCATCGCCATTTCGACTGCGAAGAAGCCCATGTCACCAGGTTTCTGGGCAATGACCAGGTCAACCGTGCCGTCGCTCAGCATATTGATGGCATCCTTGGTTGCATCAAAGGCCACCACCTTGACCTTGCCACTCAAACCCTGGTTCTTCACCGTGGTTCCGGCTCCTTGGGCACTGAACACGTTCGTCCCAAAGATACCACCCAGATCGGGATTCTTCTGAAGCATGGCTTGAACTTGGGCTTGCGC
>JBEKVG010000131.1:0-7015 GCA_049514195.1 Anaerolineales bacterium
GCGGTTTCTGCCCGGCGGCGCGCATTGCCAGATGGTAGATTAAATAGTTGAAGTACGCCCATTCCTGGATTTGTGGATTGAAAGCATCGGTCAGGAAAGCATTAAAGATAAAGGCTTTGCCGCCACGCGCCGACCAGAGTACCCACTCCCCATTTTCGTAGGTGGTGACCAAAGGCTGAACCGATGACATGGGCGTCATGATGGCGGAGCGTTCACGCACCTGCGGGGCGCCGTTCCAGATGATCTCTGATACGAGTGGGTCCTTGATGTGGATATTCGTTAAAGAGACGGCATCAGTGCGAGACTCCAGTGTCAGCGGGACTCCGAGAGCGGTCTGCACATCCTTGGCTGTCAAGTCCAGGCCGAGGATGAGCACGACACCTGCACCTGCGTCTAATCTGGTCGCAACTATGGCCGGATCCGGAATGGTCCCGTTCAAAACGAATACATCCGCCTGGGATGGATCCGTGACAAACAGAAAAGTCCCCTTCGGGGCAAGTGTCAATGCAGTCAGGACACTATTTTTTTCAGGGCCGGCATAATAGAGGCGGATTATATTGCCGGCGGCTACGGGAGTGACGAAGCTGAAAAGGATTGCCAGGATGAAGAGGATAACGACGATACGGCGCATGGGTTCTCCTTCATTCATGGATGAGTGGAGTCTCTGATCTTCGACCGAGCAGGAAACCTGCGAGGATGGTAAGGATCGTTCCGGTCAGAATGTAGACCACGGAAATGGGGTGTGGAGGCGTCAAGGCAAAGATGAAAAAGTACACAATAACCGGGGAAATCTGGATGGGTACCTGAGCCACCGGGATGATGTTGCTGGCTTGGGCGTATTTGAAGGCAATCTGGTTCTGCCAGGTGATCGTAGTGGCAGTAAAGACCAGAATCAGGGCTGCGATAATGAATATGAAAGTCTGAATGGATGTGCTGTGTCCAGTCAGGACGAGCAGGATGAGTGCCAAGAACGGATTGATCCAGAAATCGGACAGACAGGAAAGGAAGCCGTTTCCCAAGGCAATCAATAATCCCTTGCGATTTTTTATTCGGACTGAAAGGCTACGGCTAAACAGGCAGCAAAGGAACCAGCTGGCTGTAAACAGGGTAATCCGAATCTGGGCGGAAGGGTCAGCCAGCGTGGTTCTAACCTGTGTGGAATTGATGCTCATCTCGCTCAGGCCGAGGCAAAGGATGCCGATGATCATAAGCACAATCCCGGTAATCTCGGAAATGTTCAACTCCTCGTGATTAAGCTTGACCGAACCGATTGAAAGAAGGATCAGCCCGGAGGCCATCAGGCCTGGGCTCAGGGCAGGTCCAATCAAGCTCTGGGCCAGCATATATCCAGCTGTTCCACCGCCCAGACCGACCACGAATCCGAATACCCACAGTGGACTGCGCACCAGCCGGCGTATGAAGCCCCTGCCGGGATCATCGTGACGGATGTCATTAACAACCTTCTTCTGTAGAAGCTGGCCACCTTGATTCAGGAAGCCACCAATTATTCCACAGGCGACGCCGGTCAAGTAGTGAGGATCCATTAAGCTTCGAAGCCATCATTCTGGATTAATTTGGCAAACCAATGACCACTGTCTTTGATGGTTCGTTTGAGCGTCTTATAGTCCACATATACCAGGCCGAAGCGCGGAGCATAACCATGCGCCCACTCGAAATTGTCCATCAGCGACCAGTGGAAATACCCTTTCACGGGAACCCCCTCGTCCATAGCGCGCTGAAGCTGGGCAAGGTGGTTACGCAGGTAACGGATGCGGCGTTCATCGCGGAGGCGGCCGTCAAAGTCGAGTCCGTCCGGCACTGGTACGCCGTTCTCGGTGACCATGATCTCGCACTGTGGCTGATATTCTTTCCAGATGCGCGTCAGTATTTTGTAGAGGCCTTCCGGGTAGATTTCCCACATGCCGGAATACTCATTCCCTTCTGGTTGGATCTGCGTGGCGGCCACCACTGGGATCTCACGACCGTGTTTCACGACCGTGCGCGAATAATAATTCACGCCGAGTAAATCCAACGTGTGCATTTTTTCCATATCTCCGGGTTTGATAATGCTTCTGCTTAGTATCTTTCCCGGAGCGAATTCCTGCATCGGAGATGTACCCTTAAGAAGCGGATCAAGTTGCAAGCGGTTGAGGGCGGTATCCGTCCGTTTGGCAGCAGCCTGATCCCTTTTGGAATCAGTCGCAGGGTAGACAGGATTCAGGTTCAAGGTGATCCCCACCTTGACGGGCTGCCTGGCGGAGGCACGGATAGCCTCAGCGGCTAATCCATGGGAAAGGTAAATATGGTGTAAAGCTTTAAAGCCAGCAAGCGGATCTTTCAATCCCGGGGCATGATCACCGGCAACGTACCCCGCCATGGCCGATACCCAGGGCTCGTTGTGAGTCATCCAGACCTTGACACGACCACTTAAACGCTCGGTGACAATGCGAGCGTATTCGGCGAAGGCGTAAGCGGTATCCCGGTTAGGCCAGCCGCCCTTATCCTGCAAGGACTGTGGCAGGTCAAAATGGTACAGGCAAATGAATGGTTCGATCTTATTCCTGAGTAGCTCATCCACGAGACGGTCGTAGAAATCCAATCCTGCCTGGTTGACGATCCCGGTGCCATTGGGCAGGATGCGGGACCAGGAGGTTGAGAAGCGATAGGCATCCAGGCCAAGTTCTTTCATCAAGGAGATATCTTCCTTATAGCGATGATAATGGTCCACCGACACATCGCCAGTCTCGCCGTTGGCAATCTTTCCGGGTGTGTGCACGAAGGTATCCCAGATAGATGGTCCTTTACCAGCCTCGTTCCAGGCACCTTCCACCTGGTAGGCAGAGCTGGCACAGCCCCAAATGAAATTCTCAGGAAAGGTGATTTTTTGCATCGAAGGCCTCGAATTATTAAAGGATTATTTGCATCAAATGACGCGAAGTACACGAAGAAATTCTGGAAAGATATTTGCATTGAATGACGCGAAATTCAGGAAGAGATTCTGGAAAGATATTTGCGTCGAATGGTGCGAATTTCACGAAGGTTTTGATTGGAAGCGAATAAGTCGCTCTTGTTGAAGTTAAGGAACACTACGTAACTTCAATTCGTATGCCAATGCGGCCTGGTAGACCGCTTTTAAGAAACCTGATCCTAATGTACGATAAACTTCCATTGCCGCTCCACCAACGACAAATGAAAGGTCTTTATAGATGATTTCCGCCATCGTGTTTTCTGCCTTGTTTTGTACAATTGTTTCTATTCGATCCTATTAACTATTTCGTGTAATTCGTGTCATTTGATGCTAAATGAGATTCCATGTCGCCTTCTGCACAAGGATACTGGAAAAAGCCAGGACGCGCAAGCCAAGAGACCCTAAAAGAAGTTTTTATTCTTGGTGATACAATCAGAAAGGTAAGCTTATGGAGGTACGATGAAGGCTTCATTACTACGCGCCCGTTACCGGCGTCTCATGTTTTTTTTTACCGGGGTTGCCATCAATTTCATCTTTTGGGAAATCATTCTGTCACGACTCGGATTGCGTGCATTAGCCCGACGGACGCGATCCAAGCGCTACCGAAATGTTGCGGCGCAGTTCCGTGCCCTGGCAATCCGGATGGGTGGGGTGATGATCAAGGTGGGGCAATTCCTGTCTGCACGTTTGGATGTCCTTCCGCCGGAGATAACCGAGGAGCTGGCCGGATTACAGGATGAAGTGCCTGCTGAAAAGTTTGAAGAAATCCGCAAGCTGGCGGAAGTAGACCTTGGCACATCTTTGCATGAAAAATACGAATCTTTTGAGGAAACCCCTCTGGCGGCCGCCTCGCTTGGACAGGTACATCGCGCCCGTTTGTGCGTGAATGATCCCAAGGGTGATTTCTGTGACGTGGTGGTCAAGATCCAACGCCCGTTCATCGATCAATTAATCGAAGTTGATCTGTCCGCCCTGCGGCAGGTTGGAGGCTGGCTGCAGAGGTATCCTCCTATTGCCAAACGGGTGGATGTGCCATCCCTGATAGAAGAATTTTCCACGACCATTCATGAAGAAGTGGATTATCTGGCCGAGGGGCGCAATGCCGAGATCTTCAGCGAAAATTTCAAGGATGTACCGCGTGTGCATGTACCCCGCGTGGTCTGGACACATACAACACGCAGAGTACTGACTCTGGAAGACGTATACGCCATCAAGATCACCGATTATGAGGCGATCAGTGCGGTCGGGATCGACCGGGCCGAGGTGGCACGTCAACTGCTTGACACTTATCTCAAACAAATTTTCGAGGATGGCTTCTTCCACGCCGATCCGCATCCCGGCAACCTGTTTGTCACCCCGCAGACGGATCAGAGTGAAGATGGAAAACAAGACTGGCGGCTCACTTTCGTGGATTTTGGGATGGTCGGTCATGTTCCCGACACATTGCGGGCTGGCCTGCGCGAGATGCTAATTGCCATGGGAACCCAGGACGCCGCCCGCATGGTCCGTTCCTTCCAGAGCCTGCACGTGCTGCTCCCCAGCACAGATCTGAAACAGCTTGAGCAAATGAGTGCATCAATGTTCGATATGTTCTGGGGCAAATCCATGGATGAGTTGACGCAACTCAGTCCGGAGGAAATGTTCCATTTTGCGGACCGGTTCCGTGACCTGATGTTCGAAATGCCTTTCCAACTCCCGCAAAACCTGTTAATGCTGGGACGGACGGTGGCTATCCTATCGGGGATGTGCACCGGCCTGGACACCGATTTTAATCTGTGGAACCAACTTGCGCCATATGCGGCCAAATTGGTATCCCAGGAGGTCGGGTCCAACTGGCGTGTCTGGCTGGATGAAGCCGGGAATATTTTCAAGGAATTGATTTCGATCCCGTCGAAAATGGGACGGGTTTTGAGTCAGATCGAGCGCGGCGATCTGACGGTGCAGATGCCGGCGGTCAATCGTCACTTGACTTATGTAGAAAGAGCAATCAATCGTCTGGCCGGGAGCCTGGTATTCGTTGCCTTCCTGATCGGGAGCGTTATGCTTTACGATGCTGGCAGGATCCTGTATGCCGGGATCCTGCTTGGTGGTGCAGGTGTGACTTTGATATGGCTTTTTTTTAGCCGCGGATCGCCGCGGCGATTCCACCCATAACTAGAGGGCCGCCCCGCTTCAAGCGGGGCGGTGTTTGTTCCTAGGCTTTCTTTTTGGGCTCTTCCATCCGCTGCAGCGAGGCATCAATTATGCTGCGCCAGGCCATTAACATCTCTTTACGAGCGTTACGGCGATGTTCTTTGAACCCGGGCGGCAACATGCCCTCGATGCTCTTCTGAAACTCCTCCCGGGCAGCACGCAGATGCTGGCGGGTTTCTTCCGGAAGCTTGCCTCCAAAGTGTTTATGAGTTTGTTCAGTCTGTTCGACCATATTGTTTCTCCTTACTTGTGAATTGATTATAGCGCAGACATGGTCATGAGGCAATATCGGATTTGAAAGACTTAAGGAATGGAACCTGCTTTCTGGTCATATATACCAAGATGGCACAGGTTTCCAGAAGGATTGTGATTCCCAAGGTCCAATCGAGGAGCGTTTGGGTCAGCGGAAGTTTCCAATCGGACGGACGGCGGTTGATGAAATCAAGCAACTTTTTATAATCTGAAACTGGAATACGCTCAAATAGTTTCGAACCATTTACTTCGGGGAAGACCAAACCTGAAGGATCAGTCATATTGAAATAACCGTCCTGCACATCGAACACTGATCCTTCATGAACCGAAGGGGTTAATAATACGTTATTGTCTCCAAATAAAGTATCATAATGATGACTTGTATTGCTGGAACCGTAGATAAAGACTTCATAGTCATTCATATCCGGGACGATATGAAGAACCGGGAAGGTTTTTCCGACAGAGCCGAGCTTGTAAGTTTCATTCATTATATTTATATCGAAGAAACGGGCCTGGATATCGAGTGGCATAAAGTAATAAGACCACATGCTGGCGAGGGAAATTCCACCAAGAATGACGAAAGCTACAAATGTCTTAAAGGCAAACTTCCATTTACCTGTCCAAATGTCAAAAACCTTAGCGCCAACAATTGCAAGTGGAAGAATGAACGAGGCTGTAAAACGTGTATCGGCATGTAGTGACTGGAGAATAGGTAACTGGCTTAACTGTTCATAGAGGACGCCTTTTGCCATCGAAAACTCAGTAGCCAGGCTGATGGCGATAATAAGGCAAATTCCAGCGAGAATTTTCTTAATGGGCACTCGCCTCGTTTCGATGTGTGGTTTACGGGATAATGCCATCAGACCCCCTATAATAAGCAGGATGAGCAAACCGGGTGCAATGGAAGAATCCAGCTCCCAAAAACCATAGGGCGTTTTTGTCCAATTGATGAGGCGGACTGTATAAGAAGCGCTAGTCTTGTGTATTAAGTTTAGAATTGGAAAGAAATTCATCGTTCCGATTAATTGAAAGATCATTCCCCCCAGGCCTGTAATCCAATTCGTAGAATAATGATCGCTTACCCTTCGGCTGAAGAAACGCATAAATTCTATGGTTGCATAGAGCTTAGAACCACACAGAAGAGCTGTCAGGATCCCACCCCAAAGTAATACTGCCAAGATTTTTCGCCAGGAAAACAATCTGGGTTTTAAGAAGAACATCAAGGGAAGAATTATGAGGGTTGAAAAGAGGCAGATGACTGCTATATATACTCCGCCTGAGTAAACCAGTGCAGCGCCAGTGATTGAAATCAGAATGCCGGCAATCCAGCTTGGGAGTTTAGGATTTAGTATCGCAAAGACAGGGATTATTATGAGAGGAAAGGTCAGGAAATTTACGTGGCCAACCACCACTTGCTCGATAAGAAATCCGTTGATCAGAAAGAAATCCGCCCCAAGGATTGCCGAGAGCGGTTTTAGTTCAATAATATTACTAAGGAACAGGTAGGTAACGAAGAAACCGATTGCAATATAAATTGCCAAAGAAACAAAAACGGCGGCATATGGATTGATAAAACAGGTAACCAATTGAGGCAGAGAGAAC
>JBEKVG010000132.1:0-6984 GCA_049514195.1 Anaerolineales bacterium
TTAAAACTCCGATCGAACGCAGCAATATTTCAATCTACCCCATGCCCGCCAAGACTTTGGCACGCAGCGCAGATGTATCACCCAATTTGCGCGATTACATCGCAAACATGGTTTACGTGGGTGTATTGGTGCAGATGCTTGGAATCAACTTGGAAGCCATCCATCAGGCACTTGATTTTCATTTCAAAGGCAAGCAAGAGCCACTCAACTCCAACATGGGTGTGATCCAAGCTGGGGCGAATTGGGCTGCCCAGAACCTCAAGAAAACTGATCCCTATTACGTAGAGAATCTTGACAAGACGGATGGCTTGATTATGGCGGATGGCAATACCGCCGGGGCGCTTGGTGCGATCTATGGTGGCATCCAATTCGCTTCCTGGTACCCGATCACGCCCGCCTCTAGCTTGGCCGAGTCGTTAAATGTCTACCTGCCACAATTACGCAAAACGCCGGAAGGCAAGCAAACCTATGCAGTGCTGCAAGCCGAAGATGAGATTGCCGCTATCGGTATGGCCGTAGGAGCTGGCTGGGCCGGGCTGAGGTCGATGACTTCCACTTCCGGTCCGGGAATAAGCCTGATGACCGAATATGCCGGCCTGGCACACTTCGCTGAAGTGCCGATCGTTATCTGGGATGTACAACGGATCGGACCCTCTACTGGTCTGCCCACTCGTACCGCCCAAGGTGACCTGACTGAAATTTATTTCCTCGGCCACGGCGACAAGCAGCATGTCATTTTGCTGCCCGGATCGGTGCAGGAATGTTTCGAATTCGGTTGGAAGGCCTTCGATCTGGCCGAACGGTTGCAGACGCCTGTCTTCGTGCTTTCGGATCTCGACCTTGGCATGAACCAATGGATGACCAGACCTTTTGATTACCCGGAAGTACCCATGGATCGAGGTAAAATCTTATGGGAGGCTGATCTGGAGAAACTCAACGGCCTTTGGAGCCGTTACAAGGATGTGGATGGCGATGGCATCCCTTATCGCACCGTGGCCGGAAACCGCCATCCCACTGCAGCGTATTTCACACGCGGCGCTGGCCATGATGAGAACGCCAAGTACAGCGAAGAGGCCAGCAATTGGGAGGCCAATATGCTGCGCCTGAAGCGCAAATATGCTACGGCCCGTTCGTTGGTTCCGCAACCGGTTATCGAAAAAACAACTGGAGCGAAAGTGGGTTTGCTTACCTATGGCTCCAGCGAAGCTGCCGTGCGGGAAGCCCGCATTCTGCTAAAGAATGCTGGAGGTCCGAAGACCGATTTTCTGCGTACACGTGCTCTTCCCGGCACTAAGGAAGTTTTCGATTTCATTGAAAAGCACGAACGTATCTATATTGTCGAAGCTAACCGCGATGGTCAGATGCGCCAGATCCTCTCGGCAACCATGCCTGAATACGCCTCTAAGCTCCGGTCTGCGGCTCACAGTGACGGTCTGCCACTTACCGCCAAATGGATCAAGGAATCCGTCCTTGCCCAGGAGGAATAAGAATGACAACTCCCGCTTATGTTCCTACAGGCCAGTTGAATAAAGCCGGCTTGACAAAGAATGAGTACCGCGGCCTGGGTTCCACCCTCTGCCCTGGCTGTGGACACAACTCGATTGCTAATCAGATCATCAGTGCTTGTTACGAGTTGAATAT
This sequence comes from Anaerolineales bacterium, assembly GCA_049514195.1. Classification (GTDB taxonomy): domain Bacteria; phylum Chloroflexota; class Anaerolineae; order Anaerolineales; family Villigracilaceae; genus UBA877. The sequence goes on from JBEKVG010000132.1 coordinate 1,642, forward strand.
TGTCCCGGAAAATGTAATGAAATTCAGTGGCATCGGTTGCTCATCGAAAAGTCCAGCCTACTTTCTCAATCGTTCCTTCGGTTTTAACGGTCTGCACGGACGCATGGCCTCGTTGGCCACCGGTGCCATCTTTGCCGATACATCCGTCAAAGCCATCGGTGTCTCCGGCGACGGTGACACCGCCTCCATCGGCATGGGCGGCTTCAAGCACACCGTGCGACGCAACGTCCCGTTGGTTTACATTGTTGAGAACAACGGCGTATATGGTCTCACCAAAGGCCAGTTCTCGGCCACTGCCGAAGTGGGTCTGAACCTAAAGCATCAGGGTATCAACCAGTACGAGCCGGTTGATATCTGCATGGAGGCTCTGGCTGGAAACGCCACCTTTGTGGCACGCTCCTTCGCTGGTGATTCGAAACAGGTTAAGGAACTGATCAAAGCTGCCATGAGTCACCATGGCATCGCCGTGCTGGATATCATCAGCCCATGCGTAACCTTCAACAACCAGGAGAATGCCTTCCACTCCTACACCTGGAGCAAAGATCACGAAGCCCCACTGCATGAGATTTCTTATGTGCCCAAACTCTCCGAGATCATTCTGCAGGAGGAGTTCGAGGAAGGTACCGTGCGTGAAGTGACCATGCACGATGGATCTTTGGTCAAACTAAAAAAGCTGGAACATGACTACGACCCCACCAGCCGTTGGCGCGCCCTGCAGATGCTGGAAGAAGCTCAACGCGATGATTGTCTGGTAACCGGATTGATTTATATCGAAACGGGTCGTCCGGCTCTAACTGACTTGTACAACCTTGTGGATCAACCCCTTAACCGCCTTACTGAGACGAATCTGCGCCCGGCACGCCAAACGCTAGACAAAATAAACACAATGATGTTCTAGATGGAAATCACTCCTGCTGAATAATTAGACTTGATTTGCTATCACATCCGCAATTGCTTCCAATACATCCCCTGCCATAACTGCAGCCGTACTTCCCTGGAATTCAGCAGCCAACAAACCCGCCTGTGCATGGATCCAGGCGCCGGAACGCGCCGCGTCATAGGCATCCACCCCTTGCGCACGTAGACCAGTTATAAGGCCGGCTAATACATCACCAGTACCAGCGCGTGCCAGGGCGGGACTTGCCAATGGAATTGTGGTAGTTCGTCCATCCGGCGCGGCAATAACGGTAAATGCACCCTTCAGAACCACTACATGCCCCCATTCCTGGGAGAATTTGCGCGCCACATTCAGGCGATCTTTTTGGATTTCTTCAATTGGCATGCCAGTCAACACAGACATTTCTCCCGGGTGAGGAGTTAAAATAGTCTGGGCGGGAAGCAATTTCGGCCAGTCAGGTAGCTTTGCAAGAAGTTTTAATCCATCCGCATCGAAAACCATTGCAGGCAGGGAAACGGGCTTTAGGTCCGTTTTTACTTCGCCACCCTTTACAAAGCCCATCCGTCCGTGCGCAGGCTTTTCCGCCGAACTGCTGAGCAAATTTTCGATAAATTCCTTGGTTGTGTCCTCCAGTCCAAGGCCGGGGCCTACCAAGAGTGCGGTAGCACGTTCCAGGTTTTTCATCAACACATCCGCTGCTCCAGAGGCGATAACACCTATCTCGTGCGGAAGGAGCACCCAGGTTGCTTCAGGGAATTGACCTGCCAGAGTCCCATGCAATGAGGCAGGGATGGCCAGGGTCACCAATCCGGCACCACTGCGATAAGCTGCCTTACCGGCCAACAAAGCTGCTCCAGTGTAATTAATGGATCCAGCTGCAATAAGCGCAGTACCGAAAGTCCCTTTATGAGCGTCAGTTGGTCGGGGCGGTAAGATAGACAAAGCCAATCCTTCGTCTGCCACTTCGTTCTTGACTGCTTGCCATGTTTTCAAATCATCTAAGCGACCGATTTCAACTACACGCAATTCACCAATCAGGTCGTAAGCAGGTAATTTTAGCAAGCCCTGCTTGACTGCTGCCATTGTTACAGTTGCATCAGCAGGGATCGTTTGTGGAGCAGCCTGGCCAGAATCACAATCGACGCCGGAAGGGCAATCCACAGCAATGATATAAGGAGGCCATTCCATTTTGGTTATAATCCCCTGAACTGCCGCGAGCGCCGACCCTATCTCATCTTTGAGAGGCAGCTTAAAACCGGTTCCGAGCACACCATCCAGGACAACATCTGCGCTTTCAAGAAAAGCCTGTAACTGTTGGAAACTTTCATCCTTTTCAGCCTGATAGACTTCCCCCTCGGCTTCCTCCAGCCGCTTGATTAAGGCATCTCCAGTTACTTTGCGGTGAACAAGATAGGCACGCGCTGTCCAGCCTTTCTCAGCCAGGCGCGCCAGGGCAACGAGGGTATCCCCGCCGTTATTACCTGGGCCAACCAAACCAAGAACTTGAATTTCCTCTTCATCTTCCTGGGCATAAACCAGTCGCAATACTTCACAGGATAAATTGTATCCGGCATTTTCCATCATCTTTCCGTATGTCAGGCCGCTGCCATCTGCTTCTTGCTCGATCAAATGCATTTGAGGATTGGTTACCAGCTTCATAGTATATTCCTCTCTTCTTCAAAAGGGTAAAACGATTATAAACGAAATAGCGGCCATCGCCGCCATTCCCTTGCATAGAACATCATTCTGAAATTGGAAAGCTAATTCAAGATTTTGCTTAGGAATAGCTTGGTACGCTCTTCGCGAGGATTGGTAAACAACACTTCAGGCGTAGTGTCTTCAATGATCACCCCTTCATCTACAAAAAGGATCCGGTCGGCTGCCGCCCGCGCAAATCCCATCTCATGGGAGACGACGATCATGGTAATCTCCTTTGCCAGTTCCTCCATTACGTTCAGGACCTCGCCAATCATTTCCGGATCAAGAGCAGAAGTCGGCTCGTCGAACAGCATCAGGTTCGGCTTCATGGCCAACGCACGGGCGATGGCAATTCTCTGCTGCTGACCACCCGATAGCTGGTTCGGGTATTGATCCCGTTTCTCTGCCAACCCGACCCTTGCCAATAATTTCGTCGCCTCTTCCTCAGCCTGTTCCCGAGGTGTTTTACGTACATTGACAGGCGCCTCAATAATATTTTCAAGAGCAGTCAAATGGGGGAAAAGGTTAAATCGCTGGAAGACCATCCCAATTTCTGCTCGCTGGGAGGCGATATTCTTCTCCGATTCCTCGACTAACTTCCCGTCTTTTTCATAATAACCGATCATCCGTCCATTGACAAAGATATGTCCACTGTTAATTTTTTCAAGATGGTTAATGCAACGCAAGAGTGTGCTCTTTCCAGAGCCGGATGGTCCGATAATGACAACTACTTCATTCTTACGGACTTGGAGATCAAGATCTTTTAGAACATGTAAAGACCCAAAATATTTATTAACTTTCTCGGCTTTTACAATGACCGAAATATCCTTTGGTGCAGCAGGCGAATTGATAATTCCAACCATTAGTGAGCTCCAATTTTAGCCCCAACAAGGCGTTCGAATACGCCTGGGGTTTTCACATTCCCTTTTCGTTCACCCAATCCTGCTTCGATACGAGCCTGGATGAAGGACCAAACGGTTGTCAGTACAAGGTAATAGACTGAAGCATCCAGGTAGAGTTCGAAAGGTTTAAACAGAAGAGCATTGATCTGTTCAAACCCGTAGAACAGTTCCCCGGCCGAGATGATAGTCATCAGGGTGGTTGTCTTCATCATGTTGTTAAATTCATTGCCCAGTGGCGGAATGATGACTTTAGCCGCCTGAGGCAGGACAATGCGCCGCATGGCCAACCCGAACGTCATTCCGAGCGATTTGGCGGCTTCCATCTGACCGGCATCCACAGCCTCGATTCCAGCCCTGACAATTTCCGCCATGTATGCGCCTTCGTTTATCCCGAGTGCCAGGACACCCGCCTGAATCGCCCCTGTGATGGTGATTACACTACCGATGTGCCAATCAGGAAAATTAAAGATATGGGTTACTCCCAAGCCATAATAGAGAAGCGCCATCTGAACCAAAAGAGGGGTGCCCCGAAAGAACCATATATATGCTTCCTCCAACCAGCGCAGAGGGGCGGCTTTTGACATCTTAGCCAGAGCGGCGAACAACCCTAGGATCACACCCATCACCTGAGCAATAATGCTGACGACAATGGTGACTAGCAAGCCATAGCGTATGAGTGGGTTTTGAAAGGCAGTGAAAGGCCAAAGATATTTCCAGAATAATGCCCAATCAAAATGGTACATAAGTTCCTCTTACGTCGATAGCAAAGCGATATCCCTTTGGTCTTGATCGCTCTTTCCACCTCTTGCTGGGGTGAGCTGATTGGAAAATTTCAAGGGTCTCAATTGGTAAATGTCAATTTCAAGCCCAAATAATAAAAGGGGATGTCTCAGACTCCGGACTACTCGAGACATCCCCTATCTTGTTTCATCACGCTACGGTAGGGTCACAGCACCAGAAGCAAGGTTCCATTTTTTGAGGATCTTCAAATAGGTTCCATCAGCCATCATGCTCTTCAAGGCAGCCTTCACGGCCGCACCGACAGGTGAGAGAGGGGCATTCGTGCAATCGGTGGCGGAGCCGCAGGGTACACCAATCCCTTCCAGCGCCGGTTGAAGAACTTGCCCGCCAGCCGCCAGCTGGAAAGTATCCGGGTGTTGGACAGTGTAATAGGCCGCTACCGGGGAGTCAGCAGAATAAACCACTACCTTGCCAGCCTGCAGCTGTTGGAGTGCATCCGTATCCTTAGCTGCCACGATCACCGTGATGCCTTGTTTTCCAGCAGCGACGCAAGCCTGGGTCAGGCCCTTGTCCTTATAATCACCGGTGCCTTGCAGATAATCGGCTTCGGTCGTGCCACTTTCAGCAGCAGCAGCTTTCCCACACAGATCCATCGGAGAGTTGATCTTTTCCGGGTTACCTTTGAGAGTCACGAACGATTGCCCAGCCTGAAAGTATTGAATCTGGCTGATCTGCTTCGAGCGATCGGTTGTGATGTTCATGGACGAAATGATGATGTCGCATTTACCACCTGTGACGGCCAAGATGATCGAGTCAAAAACACTATTGACATACTGTACCTTCAGCCCCAAGCGGTTAGCGATCTCATTACCGATTTCGATGTCCATGCCAGCCGGATTCCCGTTTTCATCAAACATTTCCTGTGGAGGATATGGGAAGTCAGTGCAGATCAACAGATGACCTTTCTGGGCAAGGGCATCTGCCGGGATCGTGGCGACAGGCGTGCCAACTGGGCCACTTGAAGTTGTTGTCTTGGGTGCACATGCTCCCAGGATCACGGAAGCAAGCATTACCACGCTCAATATTCGCGCAATTTTCATCTCT
>JBEKVG010000133.1:0-6963 GCA_049514195.1 Anaerolineales bacterium
TGGCGCATATTCATGGGGCAGAGAGGCTGGATGTGGAGGCTGCACTTCATCGTTGGCCGGAATCATATAATTTTCTCATCGCCATGCTCACTTCAGACCAACCGGTCATCCGCAAGCCGGAAGATCCATTCGAGCCGACCGGCGCGGCGTGTGGCTTCCCTGCTGATTATTCTTCCATTGCTGCTGTGCTACGCGCAGGTGACCGCCCGCTGGGTGTATTGACCCTTACACATCATGCCCCCCGGCGCTATGGGCACGAGGCTCAGACAATAACCTCCACCTTTGCTAATAATGCCTCTGTTGCCATCGAGAACGCCCGTCTGTACGACGCGGCCCAGGAACAAGCCTATGCCTCAGCAGCCTTGTTGCAGGTGGCCCAGGCGGCTGCCAACTCGAAGAGCCTGGATGAAACGATTGGCAGCGTTGTCCGTATCACGCCCATCCTGGTCGGCGTGAAGGCGTGTGCTATCTTCCTTTGGGAGGCAGGATATTTCCGCCCGGCTCAGGCCTACGGGCTATCGGAGGCTGCTCAAGCCGCCTTATTGGGAAGAGATTTTCTACCCGGCGATTTCCCTTTCTTGGAGGCTGTACGCCAGGGTGAACGAATGACAGTCGGCATGCTGGATTCCTCCGCCCCGATAGACTGGTTGGACCCTGTCAGAGCCTCCACCGAGCAGGAAACGTATTCTGCCTTGCAAACTGGCGAACACTTGCTCATTGGCATTCCGTTGGCCATCCGAAACGATTTTTACGGTGTTATGGTCGTCGAAGAAGGTGCTGATGCCCGCCGTTTCCGCTCGAAACGGGTGGAAATTGTTACCTCCATTGCACAACAAATGGTACTCAGCATCCAGAATGAGCACCTTCAACTGGAAATGGTGGTACGTGAACGCCTTGAGCACGAGATCGAGCTTGCCCGGCAGATCCAGAAGTCCTTCCTGCCGGAGCACTTGCCCGAATTACCCGGTTGGGACCTGGCTGCCACCTGGATCACAGCACGTCAGGTGGGTGGTGATTTTTACGATGTGATCGAACTGCCTGGTGGACGGCTGGGTCTGTTAATCGCGGACGTTTCCGATAAAGGTATGCCGGCTGCTTTGTTCATGGCGCTGACGCGGACCTTGGTGCGGGCTGTTGTTTACGATACAACCTCTCCAGCCGAAGCTCTGCGGCGTGTCAACGCCTTGCTCATCCCAGATAATCGACAGAGTATGTTTGTAACAGCGGTGTATGGTGTTCTCTCACCAGGAAATGGAGAGTTTACTTATGCCAATGCCGGGCATAATCCTCCCGCTTGGATGAACAGGGCAAATAGTAAACTAGAGTCTCTACAAAGGACAGGAGCCGCTTTGGGCATTATCGAGGATTTATCCATTACTGAGCGGACCATCTTGCTCGCTCTTGACGATCTCATTCTCCTGTACACGGATGGTTTGACGGAGGCCTTCTCGCCAGAAGATGATATTTACGGGGAGGCACGCCTCCAGCAAGTGTTGATGATGGCAGAGGCAGCCTCAGCACATGGGGTACTGAGTGCACTTGAGGCTTCGGTGAAACAGTTCATGGGTTCACTCCCTGCTGCGGACGATCTGACGATGCTGGCTTTGAAGCGGATCGCCTAGCGCAGGTTGTCTGCGGGAATGCATCTCTCTCCCTTATTAAATTAATTCCCAAATAACCTCGAAATCGCCATTTTAAGCCTCATGGTATAATTAAAAAGCTGGAATTTTCACGAAGGAGCATCGCGCTTTGCCTTTCAACCCAATCAACTGGCTTTTGGGTCTTTTTTCCCTGGACATTGGGATCGATTTGGGCACCTCCAACACACTTGTCCATGTCCGCGGAAAAGGGATCGTCATTAATGAACCTTCGTGGGTGGCCATAGACAAGCGTACCCGCCATCCGATGGCCATTGGTTTGGATGCCAGGGAAATGGTCGGACGTACTTCCGGCAACATTATTGCCGTACGCCCGGTACGTGATGGCGTCATCTCTGAATTTGAGATTACGGAGGCGATGCTGGAATACTTTATCGGTAAAGTCCACGAGCAAAGTGTCGTGCCTTTACCTCGCCCGCGCGTGGTTATTGGTATCCCCTCCGGTGTGACAGAGGTTGAGAAGCGAGCTGTTTATGATGCTTCCATGTCTGCCGGCGCGCGCGAGACATTTCTTATCGAAGAGCCAATTGCTGGGGCGTTGGGAGCCGGCCTGCCTGTAAACGAAATACGCGGCTCAATGATCATAGATATTGGTGGCGGAACGACTGAAGTGGCAGTCCTATCCATGGCTGGAGTGGTCGTTTCCAGGTCTCTGCGCGTGGCGGGCGATGAAATGGATCAGGATATTGTCCAATATGTTCGTAATAAATATAACGTCCTTATCGGTGAACGTATTGCTGAGCAAGCCAAATGGAACGTTGGTTCCGCTTTTCCTCTTCCAGTTGAGAAGATGGCCGAGGTACGTGGCCGCAACTTGGTAACGGGCCTGCCCGAATCGATTGAAATTTCTTCCGTAGAAGTGCGTGAGGCGCTCTCGCAATCGATGTCTGTGATTATTGACACGATTAAAGATGCCCTTGATGAAGCACCCCCTGAAATTATATCGGACTTGATGGATGTTGGTATTTGCCTGGCCGGCGGCGGGGCATTATTACATGGTCTGGCCGAACGCCTCTCCGATGAATTGAATTTACGCGTCTGGGTTGCTGAGGACCCGCTGACGTGTGTAGTGCGCGGTACCGGCATGGTATTGGATAATTTCTCCGCTTACCACCGCATGCTGGTTGGTCTCGAGCGCGGCAGCACGCGTCATTCCTAACCGCGTGGCCGCGTCTCTCCAGCGCGGTTTGGCCTGTTGTCTATGAAATCCAATATTCCTCGTTCCTTGCAAACAATTGTAATTGTTCTAGTGGCAATTGGCCTGGTGGCCTTGGCCTTGGGCGGCTATTTTAACCCAGCCACAAGCCGGGTCACACGCATCATGGTAGGTGCACAGACATGGATTTCCAGTCGTTACATGACAATAACAGACTTTCTGACTGTGCCGCGCGATGTGACATCTCTGCGCCAGAGCAATACCGAACTGCAGGATGAAGTAGCCAATCTCCAAAAACAGGTAATTGACCTCCAGCAACAGGTGACCCAGACGAATATCCTTTCTGCCTTGGTGGATTTTGCCCGCGCCAATCCTGAATATTCTTATAAAGCCGCGACTGTCATTGGCCGGGACCCAAGTCCGTTCCTCCGCTATGTCATTATCAATGCCGGCTCAAACGAAGGCATCCTGCCAGGAATGCCCGTTGTCACCGATAAAGGACTGGTTGGGCGCGTTGATGCTGTCATTTCAGAGGCGGCGCGTATCCAGTTAGTGACCGATTCCGCCTCGGCCGTCAACATCCGTTTGCAGGCATCCAACACTGAGGCAATGCTGGTTGGTTCGATTACCGGTGATCTGTCTCTGAATATGATTCCTCAGGATGCATCCATTCAGGTTGGTGACGTGGTGCTAACTTCCGGCTTGGGCGGTGACTATCCAGCCAACATTTTGGTGGGGCAAGTGGTCAGTGTCCGAAAACTGCAATCTAAATTGTTCCAGCAGGCTGCCATCCAGCCGAATGTGGATTACACCCAGCTGCAGTTAGTGCTTATTATTACCAACTTCAAACCGGTGGAAATAGCGCCCCTGACTGTGACACCAGGTCCGTAAAATGCGTCGTGCAATTCTGACTGCAATTCCTGTATTGATATTGACAATAATCCTCCAGACCTCCATAGCCAGTCGTATCATGCTGCTCAGTGGCAATGCTGATTTGGTATTACTTGTGGTGGTGGCTTGGGCATTGCAGGAGCGAGTCCGGGGCGCCTGGGTTTGGGGCGTGGCAGCCAGCCTGCTGGTTGGGTTAACTTCGGGTGTTCCATGGTATATTTACTTGATTGGATATCTCTCGGTGGTAGGATTGGCACGTTTATTGGTACATCGTATCTGGCAAGCGCCACTTCTGGCAATGTTTGCCGTCACTCTTATCGGTACACTGGAGTTGCTTATGCTCACATTCGTTGGACGTACACTTTTTAATGTGCCTCTCGTTTTGGGCCAAGTTTTTTCTCAAATTATCTTACCGACCATTTTGCTGAACCTGCTCCTCGCCATTCCCGTTCATGCCATTATTCAGGACCTGGCCAAGCGGCTCTACCCGGAGAAGGAGACAGCATGACAACTTCAACACGTCCGATTCATTTCCAGGGCTGGCGCTTTCTGATCGTTTATATCTTGCTTGGTGTAGTGGCTGTTATCTTTGCCTTCCGTTTGTTCAAGCTACAGATTCTTGATGGGAAAATTTACACCCTTCAAGCAGACAGCAACCGTACTCAAATTATCAGTGTAGCGCCATCCCGTGGCATCATCTATGATCGGAATAAGATTATACTGGCAAGGAACATTGCTTCCTACAATATCATCATAACCCCGGCCAACTTGCCGGATGATGATGGCGATGTTCAGCGTATTTACCGTGATCTCTTCACCTTGACAGGTGTTCCGGTCAGCCACGGGACAGTTGATGACGCAAAATTACTCGCTCCGTGTGTCCCTGGTCCTGGCATCACCCAGTTCGTTGAACTTGGTCTTTCGAATGCTCCGTATTCGCCGGTTGATATCCAGTGTAATGTTGATGAAAAAATAGCCATGGCCGTACAGGAACACGCAGTGGATTGGCCAGGCGTGGGTGTGGATATTGAACCCGTGCGCGATTATCCGACCGGTTCTTTGACTGCTAATATTGTCGGCTTTTTGGGGCCAATCCCCGCCGCGCTGGAGCAGGTCTATCGTGCCCAGAATTTTTTACCCAACCGCGATAAGGTTGGGTATGCCGGTGTAGAATTGACCTTGAATGACACGTTAATAGGGAAACCGGGGTTACGTACCGTTGAAGTAGATGTAGCCGGCCAGGAACTAGCCAACTTGCAGCCACCGGTCGATTCAGTTCCGGGGAATAACGTCTTTCTTACAATCGATACGCGTCTCCAGCAGGCTGCCGCATCGATTTTGAAACGGGATATTGATTACTGGAATAATGTTTACAACGGGTATTATCGTATTTCCAGCGGGGTTATCATTGCTATGAATCCCAAGACAGGTGAGATCCTGGCTATGGTGCAGTACCCAACGTATGAGAATAACAGGTTGGCGCGTATCATTCCTTCATACTACTACAACCAGTTGGCAAAGGACCCCACGCATCCCCTGCTCAATTATGCTATTTCAACAGAATATGCGCCAGGTTCCACTTTCAAACTTTCCACTGCCATCGGTGCATTGAATGAGGGTGTCGTTACTCCAAAAATGCTCATTGACGCTCCCTCCTCGATTGGTCTAAAAGATACATACTCTCCTACAGATCCCGGCACCATGGAATATTATTACGACTGGACTTACACTTTTTACGGCGAGACGGCTGGCCTTGGAAAGATCCCGTTCCTGGAGTGCATCGCGCGCTCCAGCGATGTGTGCTTTTATAAAGTTGGCGGTGGCTATCCCGGTGAAGTTGATCAGGGACTGGGAATCTGGCGCCTTCAGCAATATGCACAGGCATTGGGTTACAACCAACCTTCCGGCATCGAGCTTCCTGGAGAAGCATCCGGCCTTATCCCTGACCCAACCTGGAAACGTATCTACCAAGGCGAAAACTGGTCCACTGGTGATACTTACCTGGCTAGTGTGGGACAGGGATATGTTGTGGCAACCCCGCTGCAGGTGCTTATGTCTGCCGCAACGATTGCCAATAATGGCCGTCAGATGCAACCGACCATTATCTATAAAATTGAGGATAGCGCAGGGAAGACCATCCAATCTTTTACTCCGCGCCTGCGCTGGGACATCACGACAGACCCTGTCATAAAGGATTTCACTTGCCCGAATGGGGAGTGCACACCAACAGGCGCGATGAAAACGGTCTCACAATCTGCAGTCCAGAATTTGCAGGCCGGCCTGCGTCTGGCGGCGACCGATCCAGCCGGCACACTCAACCATGACTTCTCTTTTCTGAATTATCCCATTGCAATCGCTGGGAAAACCGGTACGGCTGAGTTCTGTGATGACGTGGCCATGGCAAAGAACCAATGCACCCGCGGTAACTGGCCAGCCCATGGTTGGACGGTCGCATATGCCCCCTATGACAACCCGGAAATTGCTATTTTGGCTTTCATGTATAACGCTGGTGAAGGTGGTAGAGTGGTTGCGCCAACCGTGCGAGATGTCATGACCGCTTATTTTCAACTCAAGGCGGAGGATACTGCCAGGGGATTGACCAGTAATCCGTGATCCAGGACATATCCCCCACATTGTTCATTGCACCCTCAACAATACTTTCCCGTCTTTCCATAATTCTTCCAATTTGTAGTAACGTCGTAAGTCTTCATCGAAAAGATGGACAACGATATCACCGTAATCCATTACCAGCCAGCCGGCTTCGGGTTTCCCTTCTAGGCTGCCTTTTCGTTTATGCTTTTCACGCGTTTTTTCAATAACCCCGTCGGCCAAGGCATTCAACATGCGGCTGGTTGTGGCAGTGCAGATTATGAAGTAATCAGTAAAGGAAGCGATTTCTTTTATGTCCAGCAGGAGAATATCCTCGCCTTTCTTATCTTCCAGGGCATTGACAATAGTATGTGCAAGTTCCAATGTATCCAGATGTCACCTCTTGATAATCGTAATATCAACCTAAGTCGTACTAGCTATTGATTTCATGGGCAGAGCATATAAATGCGTGTAAACGGATCCACCCGGTTTCAGGTCGCTCTTAAAGATGTGCACCGCATCCACGTGGACCGTGCCGAGGATACCGACCCTGGTCGCTTCGAGTTCAGCACGAATGTGCTGTAAATCCGAAGCAGATACATTCTGCCCAACGCGGCCAATTGTCAGGTGCGGAGAAAACGAGCGTTCCTCCGAAGTGTAGCCGAGTTG
>JBEKVG010000134.1:0-6943 GCA_049514195.1 Anaerolineales bacterium
GGAAATCCCCGTGATCCTGGGAAAGATATGGGGGTGTTGGGCGGGCTTCGCCTGCCCAACACCCCCTATTTCTTCCTAATACGGCGATTCCCAAAAAACATGCAATTGAATTGTGCTTATGATAGCGGGCGTATATAAGAAACGTGAAATAGGAAGATAGATTTTGTATAAGAGAAAGGCGGGGAGTTATAATGTTTGCATGGCCAATTATAAAGACAAAGTCATCCTGGTGACCGGGGCGGGAAAAGGGACAGGGCGCAGCGTAGCCGAAGCCTTTGCTGTGCAGGGGGCGAGGGTGGCCGCCAACGACATTTCGCCGGTCAACCTGGATGAGACGATCAGGCGCATCACGGCGGATGGCGGACAAGTGAAGGCTTACGTGGAAGACATCGCCAAGAAGATGCCGGTCCAGACGCTACTCAACGCGGTACTGGATGATTTCGGGCGAATCGACATCCTGATCAACTGCGCCGAGGTGGAACCTCACAAGAGCGTGCTTGAAATGGACGAATGGGATTGGCAGCGCACCCTGGACGTGAACCTGACCGGAGCCTTCCTGCTGACCCAATCTGCTGGCCGGATCATGCAAGAAAAAGGCGGCGGCGTCATCGTGCATGTGGGCGAACGGGCCAGGGGTCCGGAAAGCCGCGCAGCTTACTTTACCAGCAAGGCCGGGCTGGCGGCCTTGGCCGCATTGGCTGCCTATGAATTTTCCGAGTACGGCATCCGCGTCTACCATGTCCAACCGGAAGAGACCCGCAATGTGGTTAAGTTGATCCTGGAATTGTGCAGTTGAGATGGCAGTGCGCCTGCATGACCTGTTGCGGGGTTCGCGAGGTCTGCACTTTGGTACTAACCAGCCTACAGATACAAGATGGGTTCCACCCGCAGATTATCCTCCCCTACCGCGTCTTTGATCCTGCTCATCAGGTCGGCGCACAGGTGGGTGGTGTCATTGGGGAATTCGATCAGATGGATATGTCCCTCTTCGAAAATCTGAAAGGAGAAACGGTCCCTGCCAGGGTATGAGATGAATGTGCCATGCAGGCGGCTGATGCGCCGGATATCGCGCTGGGGGTCGCCCGACGGGCGCAGGATAACCGTCAGCATCTGGGGTGGATGATCCTCCTCCAGCCGGGCGGAAGGGTTCGCAAGCGGCAGTTTCGGTGTCGAGAGTGCCGGGGGCGGGCTGACCGATGAAACGTTGTCGATTGCGGATTGAGGATCGGCGATATCGTACCCGGAGGGTATTGTGGATTGCGCACTTTCCGGCACGTGCTTATCAGCCAATGGCTCATCACCAACCGCTAATGGTTGCTCTGCCTCCGGCAAATCCAGGTCGTGCACATCCAGGTCATGATCGACAAAGGAAGCCTCAGCAGGCTGGGCTTTTTCCCAATCAGGCGGGTCTTCGGGAGGCGGCGGTTCTTCCTCAACTCCGGCAACAGGCCGTGGCGTTGAGGGCTTACGGTAAGCCGGGATAGGCTTTTCAGTAACACGTTTCAAGATTGTGGCAGCCGGCTTCCGGTTCGGAACGCTACGCTGGGGTTCTACCGTCATTTGTGCCGGTTCTTTCGCTTCGACTCCATGCGCCTGTGCCTGCCCTGTCCCGTCCGGACCACCTGTGCCTGCGGCACCCTGGACTGGCCGCGAGGGCAGGCTGGCGCTGGCAGGTACAAGTGGCGCAGGCAGGGCAGGCTCGGTCAGCTTGATCTCGGTACTTATGGCATCAACCAACACCTTGAACGGAGTAGACTGGGCATCCACTTTGCCTTCGGCCAGGATCACTCCGCCGACTTCCAGGTCAAACTGGAATTTCTCCCAGATGCGTGGGAAAAGAACCAGCTCAAGCGTGCCGGTCAGATCTTCGAGCATGACCCAAGCCATCATCCTACCTGTCTTGGTCTGGTGAGGCCGGATGCCGGTCACCATGCCAGCTACACGGACTTTCTCTTCGTGCTCGGCTTCACTTAAATTCCCAGAGAAATGAGTGACCACACGACGGATATCGTTCATGTAGGGCGCAAGAGGGTGCTCGCCCATGTACATGCCGATCAGCTCACGTTCCCAATTGAGGGTCTCACGCCGGTCGGCCTCTGGGACAAGCGGCAGGCTAACGCTTTCGGTGACACCCGTATGCGCCCCGAAGAGCGACAACTGCCCGGCCTCAGCCGCGCGAAAGTGGGATGAACTGACCGCTACGAGTCGGTCAAGGACTTCGAGCATGGCCGCGCGCGAGCCAAACCTGTCCAGCGCGCCGACCTTGATGAGACTTTCCAGGGCGCGTTTCCCGGCCGATCGCAGATCCACCCGCGCCGCGAAGTCATTCAGGTCTCTAAAGGCATCCTCCTTCGCCCGGGCCTGGCTGATAAGTTCCACCGGCCCCTGGCCAACGTTTTTAATGGCGCCCAGCCCAAAGCGAATGGCGGGCTTTTGCTCCTGGCGGTCCTCAATGGTAAAGTCCCAGCTACTGGCGTTCACATCCGGAGGCAAGACTTCCACGCCCATATTGCGGGCGTCGTTGACGTAAAGGGCCATTTTTTCGGTCTCATGCTTGGTGACGGAAAGCAGGGCACTCATATACTCGACCGGGTAGTGCAGTTTCAGGAAAGCCGTCTGGACGGCCAGCAGGCCGTAGTCGGCGGCATGGGATTTGTTGAAGCCGTAGCGGGCGAACTCTTCCCAGTCAGTGAAAATAGCCTCACCGGTTTCACGCACAATCCCCTTTTTAGCTGCCCCCTCCACGAACTTGAGGTGGTGCTTGTCAATTTCTTCTTTCTTTTTCTTGGAGATCGCCTTGCGCAGGTCATCCGCCTCAGAGGGGGTGTACCCGGCCAGCTCCACTGCAGCGCGCATGATCTGTTCCTGGTAGATTGGGATGCCGTAGGTATCGCAGAAGATCGGCTCCATGGCCGGGTGGCGGTATTCCACTTCCGTCTCGCCGTGCATACGGCTGATGTAATCGGGAATGAAGTCCATAGGGCCGGGCCGGTAGAGCGCCACCATGGCGATGATATTTTCCAGGGCGGTCGGCTTCATCTGAACCAGGTACTTAGTCATACCCGAACCTTCCAACTGGAAGACGCCCAGGGTGTTGCCCCCGCCCAGGAATTGGAAGGTCTCCGGGTCTTCAGTGGGAATATTATCGAGTGTATACGTCACACCGTGGCGTTCCTGAATCATGGCACAGGCGCGTTCCATGATGGTCAGGGTGGCCAGGCCGAGGAAATCCACTTTAAGCAGCTTGAGCTTTTCAATAATGCCCATCTCGAATTGCGTGACCGTCTTGACCGGCGTTTCTTCAGCGTTGCTGGTTGGGCGGTGCAGCGGCAGGTATTCCACGAGCGGCTTATCCGAAATGACCACCCCGGCGGCATGTGTTCCGGCGTTACGGACTACTCCTTCCATGCCGGCGGCAGTTTCGATCAAGTCGCGCATACTTTCACTGGAATTGTAGATCTCTTTCAGATCCGGTACTTCTTTGAAATTGTGCTCAATAATGTCTTTAAGCGGGACTGCCTTGGTCGGATTGCTTGGCATGAGTTTAGCAATCCGGTCCACTTCAGGCAGTGGGACGTCCATCACGCGCGCCACATCCCGCAGCGCAGCCCGCGCACCCAGCGTACCAAAAGTGATGATCTGGGCCACTTTATCCTGGCCATACTTGTTCACGGCATATTCCAGCATTTCAGCCCGGCGATCATCCGGAAAATCCAGGTCAATATCCGGCATGGAGACGCGCCCGGTGTTCAGGAAGCGTTCGAAGAGCAAATCGTGTTTGACAGGGTCTATCGAGGTGATGAGCAGGGTATAGGCCACGATGGACCCGGCGCCGGAGCCGCGCGTGTTGTACCAGATGTTGTGCTCGCGCGCAAAGCGACACAAGTCCCAGACGATCAGGAAGTAGGCATCGAAGCCCATATTATGTATGACGCCCAGTTCGTAATCGAGGCGGGTCTGGATCGGTTCACTGTCAAAGCGTTCCCCGTAACGCTGTCGGGCTCCTTCTTCGCACAGGCTGCGCAGGTATTTCTCCGGTGTCTGTCCTGCGGGAACCTCGAACAGGGGCAAGCGGTAATCCTTGACGCTCAAATCCACATTGCAGCGCTCGGCCACCAGCAGGGTATTGCTGAGGGCCTCCGGAACCTCAGAAAACAGGCGTTCCATCTCCTCCGGCGAGCGCAGGTAGTAGGTAGGGCCGGTCATGCGCATCCGGTCGGGATCGTTGAGCAGGGCACCGGTCTGGATGGCCAGCAATATATCCTGCAGGCGGGCATCGGTAGGCTCAATGTAATGGACATCATTGGTGGCAACAAAACGGGAGTCGTAGTGATGGCCCAGTTCCAGCAAGTTACGGTTGACGCCAACTAGTTCAGGAATGTCGTGCTGCTGGAGTTCGAAGAAGAAGTTGTCCTTGCCGAAGATCTGGTAATACCAGTCGATTGTCCGGCGGGCCGCCTCCATCTGACCCTGGCTGATCAGGCGCGGCACCTCGGCAGACAAGCAGCCGGTGGTACAGATCAGTCCCTTGGCATGCCGGGCCAGGAATTCCTTGTCGATGCGGGGATAATAGTAAAACCCTTCCAGCTGGGCCGTGGAGGCGATCTGGAGCAGGTTTTTATAACCGGTCTCATTCTCGGCCAGCAGCAGCAGGTGCGAAGATTTCTTATCTTCGTGCGGGTCGCGTTCCTGCATCGTGCGTGCCGACATGTACGTTTCGAGGCCAATGATGGGCTTGATGCCAGCTTCTTTGGCGCGTTCGTAGAACTCGATCACGCCGAACATGGTGCCATGGTCGGTGATCGCCAGTGCAGGCATGCCCATCTCGCTGGCGCGCTTAACCAGCTTCTTGATGTTTGAGAAGCCATCCAGCAGGGAGTATTCGGTGTGGACGTGCAGGTGGGCGAAAGACATGGCTACCGTTAGGAGGGTAACGCGATTATAGCACGCCTGTTTGGCTTAAAAATTGTTCCAGGGGAATCATCAGGGGTTTCATGAAGTAAGAAAAAATGGATATTGCGAGCTTCGCTCGCAATATCCATTTTTTCAATCTTCCCCATTCCTTGTGGAAGAGATCCACCGTGACGATGAATCTCGGGTTTATAATAGAAACGAAATCCATCCAGGAGAATCCCCATGCTGCGCGTCTACAACACCCTTACCCATAAAAAAGAAGAATTCCAGACCCTCGAGCCAAACGTGGTCAAGATGTATGTGTGCGGCCCTACCGTCTATTCCGACGCACATATCGGGCACGCCATGTCGGCCATTGTTTTTGACGTGGTCCGGCGCTACCTAGAATACCGCGGCTACCTGGTGCGCTACGTGATGAACTTTACGGACGTGGACGACAAGGTCATCAAACGTGCCAACGAGATGGGCGTGGACCCTCAGGTTCTGGCAGAAACCTATATCCGGGCCTACCAAAAGCACCTTGCAGACCTGAACGTCCTGACCGCCACCTCCAACCCGCGTGCCACCCAGACCATGGATAAGATCCAGGCCATGATCCAGGGCCTGATCGACAAAGGCTTTGCCTACCCGGCCAGGAACGGGGATGTGTATTTCCGCGTCACCAAGGACCCGGAGTACGGCAAACTCTCCGGCCGCAAGCTGGACGACATGCAGGCCGGGGCACGTATCGAGATTGAGGAAGAAAAAGAGCACCCGATGGATTTCGCCATCTGGAAGGCCGCCAAACCGGGTGAACCCGCCTGGGACTCGCCCTGGGGCAAGGGCCGACCCGGCTGGCATATTGAGTGCTCGGCCATGAACCTGGCCTTCCTAGGCGAACAGATCGACATCCACGGTGGCGGCAACGACCTGATCTTCCCTCACCACGAGAACGAGATCGCCCAGACCGAATCCTTCACAGGCAAACCCTTTGCACATTACTGGATGCACAACGGCATGTTGCAGTTGCAGGGCGAGAAGATGTCCAAGAGCCTCGGCAACCTGGTGACGATTGACGATTTCCTGTCACGACATGAACCGGACGCCCTGCGCATGATGGTACTGAATGCCTCGTACCGCGCCCCGCTCTCTTATTCAGATGACATTGTGGTCGCAGCCGAACGCGGCCTGGACCGCTTGCGCTCTGCCCTCAAACCAGCTCCCGCCAGCGCCCCCGGCGCGGCTGCGGAAGTGCGCACCGCGCTGGACCAGCAGGCCGAGGCGACCCAGCAGACCTTCGTCGAGTCCATGGACGACGACTTCAACTCTTGTGGCGGGCTGGCTGCGCTCTTCGAACTGGTGCGTGCAGTTAACACTGCTCGGGATGTCGGTGCCACGGATGCACAACTCAAACCCGCTCAGGATACCCTACGCGCGCTGACAGGTGTACTCGGCCTGCGCCTGGCTGAAAAGAAAGCCTCCGGCGGTGATGCGGATAAATTCATCGCCCTGCTGGTGGAGGTGCGCAGCGAGGCCCGCAAGCAAAAGAACTGGGCCCTCTCCGACCTGATCCGTGATCGGCTGAATGATCTGGGGGTGGCGATCGAAGACAGCAAGGATGGCACGGCATGGCATTGGGCATGATGATATAAGTCCCTGACCCTTTAGAAGGCCAGGGACTTGTACTCTACTGAACAATTTTCGATTTGAACCGTCTCTTCGACCGGATCTTCTCAGCCTATGCCTTTCACCATTTCGAATTGGATGAGAAAATCCGCATCCTGTCCAGCCTGCTGCCCTATCTTGTCCCGGGCGGGCGCATGATCATCGGCGATATTGCCTTCCGTGACCAGGCCACACTGGAAAAGGTCAAGGCCGAGGTTGGGGAGGAATGGGAAGATGGGTTCTGTTGGCTGGCAGATGAGGCCATCCAGGCCCTAACAAAAGCTGGATTACGGGTGAATTACCGGCAGATTTCCTCCTATGCAGGGATCTTTGTTCTCTAGCCAGCCGCAGAAAGAGGTCCATCTGCCCCCGCTTATCTCCAGAG
>JBEKVG010000135.1:0-6911 GCA_049514195.1 Anaerolineales bacterium
ATCTATGATCTAACTTCACTAATTGAAGCAGCCCACGCCCTGGGTGCCCTGGTCTGCGTGGTCGCCAACCCAATCGCGTTGGGCCTGCTTAAAACTCCCGGTGAGATGGGTGCGGATATTGTCACCGGCGAGGGCCAGCCACTGGGAATCCCGCTTTCATTTGGGGGACCTTACCTGGGCTTTTTCGCCACCCGCAAACAATATATCCACAAGATGGCTGGTCGCTTGGTCGGCGAGACGGTGGATAACCGTGGCCAGCGTGCCTATGTGTTGACCCTCACTGCCCGCGAGCAGCACATCAAGCGCGAACATGCCACTTCCAACATATGCACCAACCAGGGCCTGATGGCGCTGGCTGCGGCAGTCTACCTGGCGCTGCTTGGGCGCGGCGGCCTACGCCAGGTGGCCGAACTCTGTTACCACAAGGCACACTATGCTGCTGAAAAAATCGCCAGGATCCCCGGCTACTCGTTGTCCTTTGAGGCGCCCTTTTTCCACGAGTTTGCGTTTGCCTGCCCGATGCCGGTGGCGAAGATCAACACTTGCCTGCTCGAGCACGGTTTCCTGGGCGGGTATGACCTCGGCCAGGATTATCCGGCCCTCAGCAGCCACATGCTGCTCGCCGTTACCGAAATGAACACAAAAGATGAGATTGATGCCCTGGTGGATGTACTGACGGAGGTGGCCTATGTCTGAGTCGCTTGTGCCAAACGTTGTCGAACCGACCATTTATGAATTGTCCTCCCCTGGACGGACCGGTGTCACTTTCCCGACCCCGGATGTGCCGCGTGCTAAATTGCCTGATTCCCTATTGCGGGCTGACCTGCCACTTCCCGAGCTGGCCGAAGTGGATGTCCTCCGCCATTACACTAAACTGTCGAAATTCAACTACAGCGTGGACGGCGGTTTCTACCCGCTGGGTTCCTGCACGATGAAGTACAACCCGAAAATCAACGAGGATGTCGCCCGTCTGCCCGGTTTTACCTGCACGCACCCGCTCCAACCGGTTGAAACGGTGCAGGGGAATCTGGCGCTAATGTACCAGTTGCAGGAGTGGCTCAAGGAAATTTCCGGTTTCACCGCGATAAGCTTGCAACCCGCTGCAGGTGCCCATGGCGAACTAACTGGCGTGCTTATCATGCGCGCCTATCATGCGTCACGTGGCGATTCGAAGCGCACTAAAATGCTCATTCCTGATTCGGCCCATGGAACCAATCCGGCCTCATCGTCCATGAGCGGTCTGGAAGTGCTGCAGATCCCTTCCGATGGAGGCGGCAACCTGGATTTGACTGCCTTGAAAGCGGCCTGTGACGAGACCGTTGCCGGGCTGATGCTGACCAACCCGAACACGCTTGGGCTTTTTGATGAACATATCGAAGAAGCCATCCAGGCTGTTCATGCCTGCGGCGGGCTGGTCTACGGAGACGGGGCCAACCTGAATGCCCTCTTGGGCGTGGTACGTCCTGGCGACTTGGGCTTTGACCTGATGCATTTCAACCTGCACAAGACCTTCTCCACCCCACACGGAGGCGGCGGACCGGGCTCGGGTCCGGTGGGTGTCTCGGAGAAACTGGCGGATTTCCTGCCCGGTCCCATTGTCGGGATCATCGAAGCCGCTCACAATGACCAGCCGTCCTTATTTGGCTATATCACACCATCGAAGAGTATTGGACGTGTCAAAGCTTTCCATGGTCATTTCGGCATGTTCGTGCGGGCCTATACCTACATTGCCATGCACGGCGCGAACGGGCTGCGCCAAATCGCCGAGTACGCTGTTCTGAACGCCAACTACGTAAAAGCACGCCTGAAGGGTGTATATACTGTGCCGTTCGAGCGCATCTGCATGCACGAATTCGTGGCCGAAGGCCAGTGGGCGGATGCCCCGGGTGTGCGCGCCCTGGATGTGGCCAAACGCCTGATGGACTACGACTTCCACCCGCCGACCAACTACTTCCCACTCATTGTCCACGAGGCGCTGATGATCGAGCCGACCGAGACCGAGAACAAGGCCACGCTGGATGCCTTCGCGGATGCCCTGATCAAGATTGCCGAAGAAGCAAAGACACATCCGGAACTGCTCAAGCAGGCCCCGCACAAGACGCCCTTTGGTCGCATGGACGAGGTCAAGGCAGCCCGCGAGCTGGTGCTTTGTTGCTGGCTGTCGGAAGATTACGACTGAATTAACATTCTGCCAGTATTAAAAAGTGAGCAGATATGGATCTTGTTGAGCAATTTGCTGCATCAACCAACCCGAAATATGGAACCAAACTACAGGATGTAAAGGATTACATCAACTGGGAGACTGATCATGGAGAGTTTCAATTCACTCCCCAGATAACCGATGATGTTGCCATACGCACCTACTTGTTGGATTGTCGCATCAGGGGAGTAAGCCGAACAAATCTGAATAGGATCGCCTCTTCCCTTGAACATTTCTATGCCTGGCTCAAGACCAGTGGGGCGATTGGTGAAAGTCCTTTCGAAAAATTCAACCTCAAGCGGGTATTTCTAGACGATAAAAAAATGTTACCCAGACACGATGCATTCCCGGGCTTGCCGGATGAACGCGAGATCGCCCGTCTGCGGGCCCTCAACCGCCTGGCGGAGTCGGCCAACCAGGCCCTCGACGTTCAATCCCTGCTAAATGGGACATTGGAGACGATGCTCGGGGTGATGACTCTAAATACCGCCTGGATTTCTCTTAAAGCCGACAGTGGCTTACTCGGCCGGCCCCCGGATCCGCCTCCGGAACACGGTTTTGTTCTTGCGGCAGCCCGTAACCTGCCACCCAGCCTGGAGAAATCCAATCGATATTACCTGACCCGGCCGCCGGAATGTCATTGCCAGCAATTACTGCGGACTGGCCAGCTAAAGCAGGGAGTCAATGTAGTCGAGTGCAGTCGTCTACAGGACGCCATGGATGCGAAGGAAAATAATGGCGGCTTGATGTTCCACGCCAGTGTACCAATCGCGCTTAACAACCAGGTTATAGGTGTGATGAATTTTGCGGCTGAAGAATGGCAATTGCTATCAGCGTCCGATTTACAATTCCTGACTATGGGAGCCAAACAGCTTGGCTCTGCCCTTGAGCGGGCACATCTCTATGATCTCATCCGGATTGAACAGACCCGTATGGAGCAGGAGCTCGATCTGGCGCGCAAGATGCAGATCAGCCTGTTCCCCGAGGAAATGCCGGAGATCGCCGGTTACAGTCTGGCAGCCTTCTGGCAACCCGCCCATGAGACCTCCGGAGATTATTACAATATTTTTAAGCTGCCCGGCGGACGTTGGGGGTTCATCGTCGCGGATGTAGCTGGTAAAGGCGCTCCGGCCGCGTTGCGTATGGCCATGGCACATAGCCTGATTCGCGAACGGGTGGAAAATGAACCTTCGCCGGCCGCTTTACTGACCCAGGTTAATCGGGTCCTGTGCGAGCAGGATATGGATATGCAGTTTGTTACTTCATTCTATGCAATTCTTGATCCGGAAAATGCCAATTTGAAGTACGCCATTGCCGGTCATCCCCCGCCCTTCCTGCGGGAGGCCTCCGGTCGGGTAAAAACGCTTCCAGGCCGGGGCATTGCTCTGGGTATATCCCTTGAAACCGACTATGAAGACATTAGCCTGGCTCTCGCGCCTGGTGACAGCCTAGTTGCTTTTACAGATGGGGTCACAGATGCCAACAACCCCTCCCATAAATCGTACGACCTGGCCCAATTTAAAATGGCCATCGGTTCAGCGCCCGCCTCCGCTGAGGCACTGGTAAATCACTTACAAAGCAACCTCGTTGATTGGGTCAAAGAGGCCCCCAACTACGATGATATTACCATTTTAGCGATTGCTCGTAAGCTACCATAGAATACAACAAACTTGCATATTTTATGCTAAACTAATTCCAGCTTGATACCAATTCGGCTGGGATTTTCCACTTAAAGGCACTTTTACGATCATCCCACCCAGCCCTCAAGAGGTCTTTTGGCAGCTTCCGCGCAAGATTTCAACGTGACAGATTTCCGCAGGCAATTGCAAGAAGAACTGACGGGTAACATTCTGCCGTTCTGGATGAATCACGCCGTGGATCATGTCAACGGCGGCTTTTATGGTGCTTTGACCAATGACCTGGAAATCCACAATGAAGTCCCGCGCTCTGCAATATTATGCGCACGCATTCTCTGGACTTATGCCACTGCATATCGCAAGTTGGGGGACAAAGAATATTTGGCCATGGCCCGCTGGGCTTATGATTATCTCACCCGCGTATTTTTGGACCCGGGATATGGCGGTCTCTACTGGACCGTCGACTACCTGGGCAAGCCGGTTTTTGACCGCAAGCATCATTATGCCCAGGCATTTGCAATATATGGACTGTCTGAATATTACCGGGCAACAGGAGAGCCACAGAGCCTTACTCTTGCCCAAAGCTTGTTCCAATTGTTGGAAGCACATGCCTTTGATCCGGTTTACGGAGGTTACCTTGAGGGCAGCAGCCGGAATTGGGAAGACTTGGCGGATATGCGTTTGAGCGATCGGGATCTCAATTGCCGGAAATCCATGAACACCATGCTGCACGTCCTGGAGGCTTATACCAATTTGTTGCTGGTATGGGAGGATAGCACGCTTAAGACGCAACACAGTTACTTGATTGAAATGTTCCAGCAGCATATCGTTGACCATTCAACCGGTCATTTCAAGCTCTTTTTCGATGACCAGTGGAATTCCCTTTTGGACAATATGTCCTTTGGTCACGACATTGAGGGCAGTTGGTTGCTCTTTGAAGCTGCCCAGGTGCAGAGGGAACCGGCTCTGGTGAAACAGGTTCGTGAGACGGCGATCCAGATTGCGACAGCAGTGTATAAGGATGGCCTCGAGCAGGATGGCAGTCTGCCTTACGAGGCGGGTCCGCGAGGGTTGGTGGATAGTGACAAAAGCTGGTGGGTGCAAGCCGAAGCCATGGTCGGGTTTTACAACGCCTACCAGCTATCCAGGCAGGCGCGTTTTGCCCAGGCAGCCTGGCGGAGCTGGAACTATATTCGGGACAAGATCGTGGATCGGACGCACGGAGATTGGCTTAAGCGCCTGCACCGGGACGGCACACCGGATAACAGCAACTACAAAGTGGGCCCCTGGGAATGTCCCTACCATCATAGCCGGGCCTGCTTCGAAATGCTCGACCGGCTGGACAGCCAGTAACGCAAACGCCCTCCAAAAAAATATGGAGGGCTTAATGGCCAGTTCGGGCGAATGCAATCCGCTACAAAACAATTCCTAATATCCCCCCCACCAGCGCACAACCCAGGTTGACCATATCATTGTTCAGCCAATTCCAGCCGCGTATCTGGACCGTTTCCGTTCCGCAAGTATGCAGGGGATGTTTCTCGGTCTCTTTGTCGCAATGCGGGCAGCGGTAGATGGCTTGGACGGTCGCACCGAGCAACGAGTCAAACAATGAGCCGAGCAAGCCGCCCAGGCTGGCGATAGCCGTAATCATCCAGAAATTCCCGGATGCACGCACCAGTCCGGCCAGTACGGCGATCAACGCCGCACCTCCGACTGCCGCTAGAGTACCATATACCGAGATGCCGCCCGAAGTCCCACGTTCGACCGGTTTCCAGTTCGTGATCAACCTCGGCATGGATGGGTTCAGCACGCCCAGCTCGGTTGCCCAGGTATCTGCATTGACAGCCGCCAGGGAAGCCGCGAACGCCATCCAAGGCCAGGAGGCTTGCGGAAAGAAGAAATGCAATCCAGCAAAGAGGGAGGCAATGCCTCCATTGGCAATTACCTGACCGAGGTCGCGTTGTCCACCTTTTTCGAATTTTTCATTAAGGGTGGCTTTCCGTTTGGCAAACATATGTGTAAGGGCGCTCGCGGAAACGAAGAAAGCCAGCAGGAGCACAGCCCAGCGCCAGCCTCCCAGGCCAAAAATAATCGTCCCTTCCAGTAAAGCCCCCCATGCCCCCGACCGGCTCAGGCTGCGGGCGCGATAGGCGGCAAAGGCAACCACGGCAGCACCCAGGCAACCAAGGATAAGTTGAAGGGCCGGTTGAAGCATATCTTTCACCATGTACGAATGCCACTGCCCTTTTTATACAGGCGTTATAACGATCAGCAACACTGCCACCAGGAACAAAAGGGTGGAAACCAATCCGCTGGTCCAGAGGATATACGCCATCGGACGTTGGTCTTCGTTCCGATACATCATCAAGCCGGTTACCCATCCGATCAAGTAGAAAAAGATGCTGACGATGGGCAGCAGGATGAGCTCATAACCCGGAGATGCGGGACGCGCAGTACCAGAGGGCAGGAAACCCAGCGAGATATGTCCCAGGGAAGGAGTCATCAGACTGACCCATACCAGTAGGCCGATATTCGCAAATAACCCTGCCAGCCAGAGGTAACGGGCCAGCAAACTATCCCATGCCTGCGCCACGACAGATGAAGGGTAGACCGATCTGGGGGTGGCAGGTGTAAGACTGCCCAGCTCGATGGCATGCTGGATTTCCTGTAGAAAATCAAGCGAGTTTTCTGGTGAAACGGCGAATATTTTCCTGGAGGTTGCCACCAGCAACAGGGATTTCACGTCCGACGCCAGGAACTCCACTGGACCGAGGTCCGGATGGTGACGCGTGCCAAGCACCGAGCCTGGTAGATGTAAGAACGGCATCGGAATGTGCCCTGGCAGAGCTGTCAGCGGGCGCACCCATTCAATATCCGAAACAGGAATCTGTTCCACGCGCAAACCCCATTTAAGGGTCAACTGGTCGCGATCGAGGCTGTAATTGGCATGCATCAAGGCATACAGTTGATAGGCCAGGATCGGGATGGGGATAAAAGCCAGTACAGCCAGCAAAACAAAAATGATAAAGAGCCGATCGATTGGTCGCTGCGATAACACCAGCGCAAGGCCCACG
>JBEKVG010000136.1:0-6882 GCA_049514195.1 Anaerolineales bacterium
CTTGGAAGAGCCCAAGCAGGTTTTCAGCTATACGGAGATGGACGATCCAGGAGGCCATGGCCGAATTATACAACAGCTGAACTGGTGTACAATCTAAACACTCATTTATGTGGATGGCCTGGAGGATTGAATGCCCCTGCATGTTTCCCGTATCCGCGCGATCTGCTTCGATGTCGACGGCACGCTCAGCGATACCGACGACGTGATGGTCGCACAGCTCGCCGGGCTCCTGCACCCAATCCATTTCCTGTTCCCCGGCAAGGACCTGATCCGGGTGGCGCGTGGGATCGTGATGGAGGTCGAAGCGCCGGCGAACTTCCTGGTGGGCCTCCCCGACCTGATCGGGTTGGATGCTGAGATCTTCGCCCTGAAGGATTGGTTGGTTCGCTGGTCGAAAATGAAGACAAAACCCTTCCAACTCATCCCGGGCACCCGGGAGATGCTGGAAAACCTCAGCCAACGCTACCCTCTGGCCATTGTCAGCGTCCGGGATACCAGCCCGACCATGCAATTCCTGCACCAATTCAACCTGGCAGCTTTTTTCAAGTGCATTGCCACCGGTCAAACCTGTCAGCATACAAAGCCTTTCCCCGACCCAATCCTTTGGGCAGCCGGGTATATGGGTTTTCCTCCCGAAGCCTGCCTGATGGTTGGGGACACTTCGGTGGATATACGCGCTGGCAAGGCTGCCGGTGCGCAGACCGTGGGTGTCCTGTGTGGATTTGGCGAAGAGGCTGAACTTCGCAAGCACGGCGCAGATATGATCCTGAACCGAACCGATGAATTGGTTCAGGTACTGGAAGAATAAGAACCTATCCGAAAATTATAGAAGAACCGCATTTTGAGTGCAGGCACTCAAAATGCGAACCTCTCCTGATTTTTCTAAGATCATTAAATTGAAACCAAGGCAACCTCGAAACGTATATTTGGATAGAAATCGGCCCGGTTACGCGCCGGTCTGTACAAACCAAGAGGAGATGATCATGAATCGCAAGCTGCTTCCCGTTCTTCTAGTCCTGGCATTGAGTGTGATCGCCTGTGGGTTCCATGTCAGTGTCCCGATCAACACCCTTACACCTGGTCCCACGGTAATAGACCAGATCAATGTCCCCTTGCCGGCTGACACCAGCCAGACCACGAGCCTGTCACTCACCTTCGGCGCGGGCACCTTGAAAGTCATTCCCGGTGCCAGTGCATTGGTCTCCGGCACTGCCACATACAACATCCCGGATTTCAAGCCGGCCGTGACGGTAAGTGCTTCCACTGTCCGGATCGAACAGGGCAACTGGAAGCTTACGGGCATCCCGGATCTTTCCAATATCAAAAATGAATGGGACCTTTCCTTTGGGAACCAGCCGCTCAATTTGAGCATTGAAGCCGGTGCGTACCATGCAGAATACAAGCTGGGCGGTCTGGCTCTGACGGACCTCACCGTCAAGGATGGTGCTTCCGACGTCAAGATGAGCTTCGACTCCCCCAACCTGGCTGAAATGTCTCTCCTGACCTATGAGACCGGCGCATCCAATGTTTCCATTACCGGACTGGGCAACGCCAATTTCGCCAGCCTGATCTTCCACAGTGGGGCAGGCAACTTCACACTCGATTTCACAGGCGCGCTCAAGCGTAACGGCAGTATGGACATCGAAACAGGTGTCAGTAATATGACCCTGGTCATCCCCTCCGGCGTTCCCGTCCAGCTCAACGTGGAGGGCGGCCTGTCAAACGTCACATACGACTCCGGCTGGACCAAGAACGGTAATTTATATACCCAGGCAGGCAGCGGGCCGCAACTGACTGCTACCGTCCATATTGGCGCAGGCAACCTGACCCTGACCCGTTGACCGCCCACTTTTGGCACCGAACCATACGAAAAAAGATTGAAATCGACAACGTCTCGCCATGCCCCAAGGCGGGACGTTTCGTTTTCGGGTATTTCATGTAATATTGATAATAATTGGAGTAAAAGGTCATATTTCAAGCATGACACCCATCACTTGCCCCGCACGCCGACAAACCATATAATATAACATGATAAAATTTATCTGAATATCCGAAAAGGGAGCCCCTCATGCAAATCACACGTCAAGCCGACTATGCCATCCGTGCCGTTCGCTATCTCGCCAAGCTGGGACCTAACCAGCGCGCCGCTACCAGCACCATAGCGCAGGAAATGAAAATCCCACCCTCTTTCCTGGCCAAGATCATCTCGCAATTATCTATTGCCGGCATGCTGCACACCTCGCGCGGGGCGCGCGGTGGCGTGACCCTGGCACGTGATCCCAGTGAAATCTCCATACTCGACGTGGTTGAGGCCATCGACGGGCCGATCCAGCTCAATGAATGTGTAGGTGATCCAGCCGCCTGCTCTTTCAGCGAGGATTGCCCGGTCCATCCGATCTGGGTGGAGGTACAGGAAGACATGGTCAAGCGCCTGCGCGAAACCAAGATCGACCTACTGACCGAGAAGAAGTAAAATCTTTGTCTCAGGTAACCCGAAATTACCCTCCCGGCGTATAATCACCGGGAGTTTTTTATTAAAGGAGATCGCCATGTCCTCGCCTCGCACCGTCCGCGCCCCGCGCGGCACAACTCTCACCTGTAAATCCTGGCTGACCGAAGCCCCCTACCGCATGATCCAGAACAACCTCGACCCGGATGTGGCCGAGCGCCCACAGGACCTGGTCGTTTACGGCGGCCGGGGCCAAGCTGCTCGTAACTGGGAATGCTTCGACGCCATCCTCGAGTCGCTCAAAAACCTCGAAGATGATGAAACCCTGCTGGTGCAATCCGGCAAACCAGTGGCGGTCTTCAAGAGCTACCCGGATGCGCCGCGCGTCCTGATCGCCAATTCCAACCTGGTGCCACACTGGGCCACCTGGGAGCACTTCGACAAGCTGGCCGCCCAGGGTCTGATCATGTACGGGCAGATGACCGCCGGTTCATGGATCTACATCGGCACACAGGGCATCCTGCAGGGTACCTATGAGACCTTTGGCGCTTTGGCCAGGTTGAAGGGCTGGGGTTCGCTCAAGGGCAAATTCTGCCTGACGGCCGGCCTGGGCGGCATGGGCGGCGCGCAACCGCTTGCCATCACTATGAATGAGGGGGTCGGTCTGATCGTGGAAGTGAACCCGGCACATGCCAAGCGTCGCCTCGACATGGGTTATGTAGACCGCGTGGTGGACAGCCTTGAAGAGGCCATGACCCTGGTGGATGAATATAAGGATCAGGAGAAACCGCAATCCATCGGCCTGATCGGCAACGCCGCCGATATCACCCAGGAACTGGCCATGCGCGGCGTCATCCCGAATGTGGTGACCGACCAGACTTCTGCTCATGAGGCGTTGATGTACGTTCCCTCCGGTCTGAGCGTTGTGGCGGCAGACGAGCTGCGCAAGTCGGATCCAGAAGAGTACAAGCGCCGCGCCATGGACTCCATGGCGCAACATGTCAAAGCCATGCTGGAGTTCCAACACAAGGGCGCCGAAGTGTTCGACTACGGCAACAACATCCGCCAGCAGGCCTACAACCAGGGCGTGACGGACGCCTTCGAGTTCCCCGGCTTCGTCCCGGCCTACATTCGTCCGCTGTTCTGCGAAGGCAAAGGCCCCTTCCGCTGGGTGGCACTCTCCGGCGACCCGCAGGATATCTACCGCACCGACGAAGCCATTCTGGAGCTTTTCCCGCAGGATGACCATCTCAGACGCTGGCTCAGGCTGGCGCGCGAAAAGGTGCCCTTCCAGGGGTTGCCGGCGCGCATCTGCTGGCTGGGCTACGGCGAACGCCTCAAAGCCGGGCTGAAATTCAACGAGATGGTGGCGGACGGGACCCTGAAAGCACCCATTGTGATCGGGCGCGATCACCTGGATTGCGGCTCGGTGGCCAGCCCGAACCGTGAGACCGAGGCGATGAAGGATGGATCGGATGCCATCTCAGACTGGGCCATCCTCAACGCCATGATCAACGCCGTCGGCGGGGCTACCTGGGTCTCGTTCCATCACGGCGGTGGGGTAGGCATGGGCTACAGCCAGCATGCCGGGCAGGTCATCGTGGCGGATGGCACACCCGCAGCCGCCCGACGGCTAGAGCGTGTCTTGACCACCGACCCGGGCTTGGGCGTGGTCCGGCACGCCGATGCCGGCTATGCGCAGGCTATCGCCGCCGCCAAACGACATGGTTTGAAGATGCCGATGTTGAAATAGAAGAAAGATCACGACAGACGACAGAGCCAACTAGTGGGTTCGCAATTCTCGATTCTCAGATCATGGCGTGGTTGACAACCGTGCAAAATAGTGCTAGTATATATCTTAAGGTATATA
Organism: Anaerolineales bacterium; assembly: GCA_049514195.1. Lineage (GTDB taxonomy): Bacteria > Chloroflexota > Anaerolineae > Anaerolineales > Villigracilaceae > UBA877. Next base: position 4,320 of record JBEKVG010000136.1, read on the forward strand.
CTATGGAAATAGCAAAGCTTTTTCAAAATGGCAAAAGCCAAGCGGTGCGGCTACCCAAGAAATTCCGCTTCCGCGGCGACAAGGTACTCATAAAAAAGATGGGTGAAGTGGTGATCCTACTCCCCTACGATAATCCCTGGCAACCACTGGCGGAAAGCCTGAAACTTTTTTCCAACGATTTCATGGAAAAGCGTGACCAGCCCGAAACGCAGACGCGGGAGAATCCTTTCGCATGAACTACATGCTGGACACCGACACTTGCATTGCCCTCATCCGCCAGCAGTTGCCGATCCTATTCCAAAAAGTGATTTCTTTCCAGCCCGGCGAGATTGGACTTTCGACCATCACTGTGGCGGAATTACAATACGGTGTGGAGCGCAGCCAGTACCGGGAACGGAACGAAGCCGCGTTGACGCAATTTCTGCTACCATTTGAGATAGCCGACTTTGATAGTACTTCTGCATTGACCTATGGTCGCGTCCGTGCCGAACTCGAAGCATGTGGCACACCCATCGGTGCATTGGACACCCTCATCGCCGCACAAGCGCTGACGCTGAAAGTTAACCTTGTGACGAACAATCTGCGCGAGTTTCGGCGAGTGAAAGGTCTGGATCTGGAAAATTGGCTCTAACGCCACGCGGCCACGCGATATGATCAGGTCATCGACGCGACGAAACGCGATGAGTTAAAGATGCCGATACTGGAATACTGGAAGGATACGTATGGCAACCAAACGAATTGCAGTTCTGACCAGTGGTGGGGATGCCCAGGGGATGAATGCGGCCGTACGGGCTGTGGTGCGCACCGCTTTGGATGAAGGGGCAGAAGTTTACGCCGTCCACGAGGGCTATCAGGGTCTGGTGGAAGGCGGGGACTATATTCAGAAGATGACCTGGGATTCCGTCGGCGGGATCCTGCAACGCGGCGGGACTATCATTGGGACAGCCCGTTGCGAAGCCTTCCGTGCGCCGGAGGGACGCCGTGCAGCCGCCCGCAACCTGCTCCAGAATGGCATCGACGGTCTGGTCGTCATTGGCGGGGATGGCTCCCTGACCGGCGCCAACCAGTTCCGCCAGGAATGGCCAGCCATCGTGACGGAACTTGCCCAGAGTGGTGAGATCACGGCTGAACAAGCCATCAGCCACCCCAACTTGCTGATCGTCGGGCTGGTTGGTTCGATCGACAACGATTTCTCCGGTCCCGATATGACCATCGGAGCGGACAGCGCCCTGCACCGTATTACCGAGGCCGTGGATGCCATCACCAGCACAGCCGCCAGCCACCAGCGCACCTTCATTGTCAAAGTGATGGGCCGCAACTGCGGTTATCTGGCACTCTACAGCGCCCTGGCTACCGGCGCGGATTGGGTACTGATCCCCGAAGCGCCCCCAGACGTGGACAACTGGCAGGAAGTGATGATTGAGCGCCTGAAATCCGGCACCAAGGCTGGCCGGCGTGATCACATCATCATCATGGCAGAAGGCGCGCGTGACCGGGATGGAAATTACATCGGCAGCACGGATGTGCAGCGCGCTCTGGAAGGCCACCTGGGCGAGGAAGTACGCGTGACCGTGCTTGGGCACGTTCAGCGCGGTGGCCGGCCAAGCGCCTATGATCGTATTCTGGCCACCCAAACGGGTAACGATGCGGTTAACACTCTTTTAAACGCCAAGCCTGAAGATGAACCGGTGGTGGTGGGTACCAAGGCCAACCACATCAAGCATTTCTCCATGATGGAATGCGTGGAAAAAAGCCGGGCTGTCGTGGAGGCGATTGCTGCCAAGGATTACGAAAAGGCCATGAGCCTACGCAGCGCCAGTTTTACGGAATCCTTCAACACTTTGAAGACGATGGTGCGCGCCCTGCCCCACTCCCCAGCGCCCGACCAGAAGCGTTTCCGCATCGGGGTCATGAATTCAGGTGCGCCTGCACCCGGAATGAACACCGCCGCCCGGGCGGCCATCCGCCTCGGCCTCGACCAGGGCCATATCATGCTGGGGATCCGGAACGGCTTTGAGGGTCTCGCCAAGGGTGAAGTGGATGAAATCCATTGGATGGACGTGACTGGCTGGGCCTCCCTGGGCGGGTCCCAGCTTGGCACCAGCCGCCTCATCCCACAGGGTAGTGACCTGTATGCGATCGCCCGAGTCATCGAAGATAAACACATTGAAGCCCTGCTGGTTATCGGTGGCTGGAACGGCTACGAAGCCGTCCATACCATGCTGAATTCCCGCTCCAACTTCCCGGCTTTTAACATCCCGATCATCTGCCTGCCGGCTTCGATCAACAACAACCTGCCCGGCAGCGAGTTCAGCATTGGCGCGGATACGGCCCTGAACAGCATCGCGGAAGCGGTGGACAAGATTAAGCAATCCGCCGTGGCCACCCGGCGCTGTTTTGTGGTTGAAGTGATGGGTCATTGGTGCGGTTACCTGGCCCTGATGGGCGGTATCGCCACCGGCGCGGAACGGGTCTACATCCCTGAAGAGGGCGTAACCTTGCGGGATATGCAAGTGGATATAGGAAGACTCAAGCGCGGTTTCGATGCCGGTAAGCGCCTTGG
>JBEKVG010000137.1:0-6873 GCA_049514195.1 Anaerolineales bacterium
TTCATGGTTATTCTCCACGTCTAATAGTCAATAGTCTCATAGTCTTTAGACTATGAGACTATTTGTCCATCAGATTAAAGGCTTTTCGCCATCAGCGCAGCCAGGTCAGCTGTCCGGACCGAGTAACCCCATTCGTTATCGTACCAGGCCACAACCTTGACGAAATCGTTTTCGGCTTTCCCCAGGACGCTCGTAAACGGCAAGTCCACTGAGGAACTGTGCGGATCGCCCTTATAGTCGATGCTGACCAGCGGTTCATCCATAGCTTGGAGAATGCCTTTATTGCGTGGCAGCTTGGCTGCATCGCGGAAAGCCTGGCGCAGTTCGTCGGTGGTGGTCGACTTCTCAAGCTCGGCAGTAAAATCCACCACGGAGACAGTTGAAACCGGGACACGCAGGGCATAACCATCGAACTTGCCCTTTAGATCGGGGATGACCAGCGCAATGGCCTTAGCGGCGCCGGTAGTTGTCGGGATGATGTTCATTGCAGCCGCACGTGCACGCCGCAGATCCGAGTGCGGCAGGTCAAGAATCTTTTGGTCATTAGTATAGGCGTGGATGGTAGTCATGAAAGCGCGCTTGATCACGTACTTGTCGTGGACCACCTTGACGGCCGGAGCAAGACAATTCGTGGTGCAGGAGGCATTTGAAACGACATGATGAGTCTTTGGATCGTACTTGTCCTCGTTCACACCCATGACGATGGTCAGGTCTTCACCTTCTGCAGGAGCGGTAATGATGACTTTCTTGGCACCCCCGGCGGTAATGTGGTTAACTGCGCCCTTGACAGTCTTGCCTTTCTTGTTTACTCCGTCGTTCTTGATGGTAAACAGGCCGGTGGATTCGATAACGATCTCCACTCCTAAGTCTTTCCACGGGATAGCAGCCGGATCGGTCTCTTTGAAGGCCTTGATCTTCTTGCCATCGATCAGCAGACCTTCCGGGTGCACTTCCACTATGCCATTGAAACGACCATAGTTCGAGTCATACTTGAGCAGGTGAGCCATCGTCGGCATATCACCGATGTCGTTGAAGGCGACCACTTCCATTTCTTCGGGATAATAATCCCGAATGGCCTTCAGGACCTGACGGCCAATCCGGCCAAAACCATTGATTCCAACACGTATTGTCATAATAATTCTCCTTACAGGTTTTTAGTATTTTCAACGCGATTGCGTTGCGTTTTCCTTGGTAAGCGGCCCGGTGCGTTCATTATACAGGGCCATCAACGTTTGGGCGAGTCTGTTCGCATCATGACGCACCAAATTACCACGATCAACCAAATCGGTACAGTATAGTCGTGAATCGCGCGCCACGCTCTCGTCTATGCGAACCCACTGAACCTTCCTGTCAAGTTCCCCATCATAACACGAATTGCAGACAATTACATCTACTAGTTCAAAACCGATTAAATCCTCCAGGGCATGGATATGGTCACTGGAAGTATATTCTTCTGTCTCACCCGGTTGCGTGGCAATATTCGTCACAAACAATTTGACCGCACGGCTGGAATGGATAGCCTCCAATAAATCCCGGACAAGTATATTGGGTAAAATACTGGTATAAAGGCTGCCAGGCCCGATGACAATCATATCAGCCCCCAAAACAGCCTGAATAACTGGCGGGTAAGCCGAAGCATCGTTCGGTTCAAGCCAGACCCGGCGAACGCGTCCGGCCGCTTTGGGAATCTGACTTTCCCCCTCTACTCTGACCTCCGTCTCTGTCTGTGGCAATTGGACATCTGCCACCAGCCTTACATTGTGCAGCGTGGCTGGAAGTACCTGCCCATGCACAGAAAGCGCCCTACCCGATTCGGCTACCGCATCCTCGAAACTCCCAGTAAGATCCGCCAGTGCTGTAATGAAAAGATTGCCGAATGTATGTCCACCCAGCCCGGTTTCGCCTCCAAACCGGTATTGGAATAATTGCGTCAACAAGGCTTCGTCATCTGAGAGGGCTGCCAAACAATTGCGAATGTCACCCGGCGGAAGGATACCCAGGTCACGGCGGATTTCGCCGGACGAACCACCATCATCAGCCACTGAGACGACCGCGGTCAGGTTGTTAGTGTATTCCTTTAATCCGCGCAAAACAGTGGCAATTCCGTGACCACCGCCGATAACAACCACACGCGGGCCGCGTTCACGCCGACGATAATCCGCTACTTGGTCTACCAGCCGTTTTCCGGGTTGCAGGAATGGTTCAAGCAGGGCACGGTTGAGCCCCCAAATCCCTGCTACAATCAGGCCCAGACCTAAAACTCCAAAAATGATAACCCGCAGAGGACGCGCCAATGATTGGAGGGCAAGGAAGGCTATGGCCGGCAGCCACCAGGTTTCAGGAGCCGTGTGGTAAAAATCCGACAAGAAAATCGCCAAAGCAACGGCGATAAAAGTAATACCTATCAATAGGATTAGAAACCAACGCTTCACCCCCAGACCGGGAACAAACCAGCGCAGGGTCGATTTTATTCTCCGGCGTACAGAGATTAGCCAAACTTCACGTCGCCTATTCATCAGCGGGATAATAGCAGGCTTTAGAGGAATAGTCAACCATCGAGCGGCAAATTTCTGTTCCGATGCTAAAACTCAGGCAATTTTGAAAACCGTACTATAATCTAGCCCGTCATCATTCCCTTTACAGGATTTTTTCTTTCAGCTCGTTTTCCAGCGATAGGAGTCCAGTATGTCGCCAGTATTTACTCTGGTAAAACCATTTTTTATTCCCCCCCTAGACCCCGGCTTCCGACCTGCTTCTCTCGCCAATCGGGCTTTCCACGAGGATGTTGCCGGTGTTGGGGTTCCACTCGTCCTCGGCCTGGAACGAGGCAACGGCGAAATCGGGCGCTTTGAGACGGTTGTATTTCCAGAAGGCCACCAGCGTGCCAGTGAGGATTTGTATTTCGTTGAACGCATCCTAAAATTCCTACTCTGGCAACGCGGCGGTTGGAAGGTTTACGTTGGGGGACCGCGTTTTATCGGAAATTACATAAAGAAAGAATATGCACCGGCCGGCAAGCGTACATTTGACTATCACTTCATGGGTGAACAAGTCTATGAAAAGACTTTCAGAGTAGTTCCGTGTGAACCGTCGGAAGTTCCGCTGGCGCATGAGACCGGTAAGGAACTGGGTCGCCATCTGGATGGCTACCGGATCGGATTCGACCTAGGCGCCTCCGACCGAAAAGTCAGCGCCGTGGTAAATGGGCAGGCTATCTTCAGCGAAGAAGTCATATGGGAACCTAAAAAACATTCCGATCCAGAATACCACTATCGGGAGGTTATGGCGGCCCTGAACTCCGCTGCAACCAGGATGCCTCGCGTAGATGCAATCGGTGGCAGTTCAGCCGGGATCTACATTGATAACCGCCCAATGGTCGCTTCGCTCTTCCGTTCCATCCCACAGGAACGCTACGGCGAAATCAAGAATATGTTCTTACGCATCCGAGATGAGATGGGTGTGCCGCTGGAAGTCATCAACGATGGCGATGTAACCGCCTTAGCTGGCTCCATGTCCCTGGAAGATAACGCCATCCTGGGAATTGCCATGGGCTCCAGTGAAGCCACTGGTTATGTCGATGCAAATGGTCATATCTTGGGCTGGTTGAATGAAATGGCCTTCGCCCCGGTTGACTTCAACCCCGACTCCCCTATTGACGAATGGTCCGGCGACCTTGGAGTCGGTTCAATGTATTTTTCCCAGCAATGCGTCTTCCGATTAGCTCCAAAAGCTGGGATCGTTATTCCTGATGGAATTACCGACGCCGAAAAATTGAAATTCGTCCAGGAGAAATTGGAGGCCGGCCACGCTGGTGCTACCCAAATCTGGCAATGTATGGGTATTTACTTAGGATACGGTCTAGCTCAATACGCTGATTTTTATAACATAAAGCACGTGCTTATCCTGGGCCGCTGCACTTCAGGGCACGGCGGGGATTTGATCCTCGAAAGTGCCAACCAAGTTTTGAGGTCCGAATTCCCCGACTTGGCCTCTACGATCAATGTCCAACTCCCTGACGAAAAAAGCCGCCGGGTCGGACAATCCATTGCTGCAGCCAGTCTCCCCGCTCTCTCCAAATTACAGGAGTGAAATATGAAATTTCACATGTCGACGGCTGAAATATTCGTCCCAGACGGCTTGCCAGTCGAACAGGCGCTCACCCGCACTACACATATGTGCATTTCCGCCCACCAGGACGATATCGAGATCATGGGCGCCCGTCCAATCCTGGATTGTTTCCAGCAAAAGGAGTTGTGGTTCACCGGAGTAGTTGTCACCGACGGACGCGGTTCGCCACGCGATGACCTTTACAAAGATTACACCGACGAGGAAATGCGTCTCGTCCGTTTCAAGGAGCAGAAGAAAGCTGCCGTAGTAGGCGAATATGCTGTCCAAGTACTTCTTGACTTCCCCAGCAAAATTGTCAAGGACCCTTCGAAATTAGAACCAGTAGCTGACATCGCTGCCCTTTTAAAGATCGCCCAGCCAAAATATGTCTACACCCACAATCTGGCCGATAAACATGATACCCACGTAGCTGTGACCCGGCGCGTCATCAATGCCATCCGGAGCCTGTCCGAAGGTGAACGCCCTGAAAAACTGTACGGCTGCGAAGTATGGCGTGACCTTGATTGGATGGTGGATGAGGATAAAATTGCCTTCGACCTGACCAAACATGAGAGCCTGCAGACCGCTTTGCTGGGTGTGTTTGACTCGCAGATTTGCGGTGGCAAACGCTATGACCTTGCCAGCATGGGACGCCGACGCGCCAACGCCACATATTTCGCCTCACATGGCGTGGACCTGACATCGGGTCTTTCTTACGGAATGGATCTGACTCCGTTAATTATCGACAATAATAGAAGCGTAACAGAATTTATGCAGGAATATATCCAGCGCTTCACTGCAGATGTTATAGCCCGATTGGAACGCGCCGGTTAATTTCGACTGGGACAAGGAGCATCGATCATGAGCGCAATTATTGCGATTGACATTGGCGGTACCCAATTAAGAGTTGCCGTTTATCCCCATAACAGTATTGTCCCAATAAAAATCCAACGTGCCCCTTCACATGGTACAGAAGAGGGGGTATTCGACCGACTCACTTCGTTGATCGACTCGGTCTGGCCAGCCGAGCCAGTGGATATCATTTGTGCTGCCGTTCCCGGCCCACTCAACCCATATACCGGGATCATTCTTGAAACCCCCAATATCCCTGCCTGGAAAAATTATCCACTGGCCGAATTATTGACGAAGAAATACTCCGTTCCAACGTTCATAGGAAATGACGCCAACCTGGCCGCCCTGGGTGAGTGGCTATATGGGGCAGGGAAAGGTCATCATGACATCGTCTATCTCACTATTAGTACCGGTATCGGCGGCGGTGTTATTAGTAGTGACAAATTGATCGAGGGTTTTCGTGGCATGGCGACCGAGCTGGGACACATCACCGTGCTCCCCAATGGACCGGTCTGTTCATGCGGCGTCCGGGGTCACCTGGAAGCGGTTGCCTCCGGAACGGCAATTGCTAAATATGTCAGCGAACAGATAATCGCGGGCAGGAAATCAAGTTTGGGATTTGGAGTGTTGACCGCCCGGCAGATATCTGAAGCCGCCCAACAAGGCGATGCGTTGGCCAAAGAAGCGTTTATCCGCGCCGGAGAATTCATCGGCCAGGCAACCGCGGATTTCCTGCATTTGTTTAACCCGTCTATCGTCATATTTGGCGGTGGCGTGTCTTTTAGTGGAGACCTGTTGTTCGGTCCAGTTAAAGATTCCCTGCGCCGCAACATCATGGATGAATCCTACCTGGAAGGGCTGGAAATCACAACCGCAAAACTGGCTGATGACGCTGGCCTGCTTGGATCACTGGCACAAGCCCACATCAAACTCGCTGAACACTAGCGTACCATACTGAAAGGAGAAGAATTATGGAACCAATGAAGTTACCAGGACCAAAAGCCAGAGCACTGATTAAGCGCGATTCGGCTGTCATCTCACCATCTTATCCACGAGGGGTGCCGTTTGTCATGGATCACGGACTTGGCTCTGAAGTCTGGGATGTGGATGGAAACCGGTTCTTGGATTTTGCTGCTGGGATTGCCGTAACGTCCACCGGTCATAGTCATCCGAAAGTCGTCAAGGCTATTCAGGAACAGGCTGAAAAATTCATCCATATTTCGTCCGATTATTATCACGAACAATGGATTGAACTGGGGGAAAAGTTGAATGAGATTGCTCCATTTGACGACGCAGCTGTCTCTTTTATGTGCAATTCCGGTACAGAATCAATTGAAACCGCCATTAAACTGGCCCGCTATCACACCGGACGGACGAACTTCATCGGTTTCACCGGAGCGTTCCATGGACGAACCCTGGGTGCGGTTACATTTACAGCCAGCAAGCCGACTTATCACCGAGGCTTTTACCCGCTGATGAACGGCGTTGTCCATGCCCCGTACCCCAACCCCTACCGGCCAGTCCTGGATCGTCAGACAGGCGAAGATTACGGAGAGACGGTTGTCCGCTACATCGAATCTGAGATCCTCGGTCACATCCTTCCACCAGACGAGGTGGCTGGCATCTTGGTGGAGACCATTCAGGGTGAAGGTGGATACATTGTCCCGCCTCCTGGCTTTTATCCCGCCCTGCGCGAACTGTGCGACAAATACAAAATCCTACTCATTGCTGACGAAGTGCAATGCGGCATGGGCCGTACGGGTAAGTGGTGGGCCATCGAGCATTTCGATGTGGAACCAGATATCTTTACCATTGCCAAGGGCATCGCTTCCGGGATGCCACTAGGTGCCTGTGTCGCCCGCAAATCCGTAATGGATTGGCCGCGCGGATCGCACGGCAATACCTTCGGAGGCA
>JBEKVG010000138.1:0-6868 GCA_049514195.1 Anaerolineales bacterium
CCCGGCTATATGGCGAGACGCGCCAGCGACTGGCGGAAAGTCAGGGTGTCCAACGGGTTACCACCAGCCTGCTCCGGAAGAATACCCTCCAGGAAGTGCTAGAAATCATATGTAATGAGGCCTTGAACCTGACCGATGCGACCGGAAGCGCGGTATTGCTTCAGGATGGTGAGGCAGGCTGGCTGCGGGTCACCAGCGCGGTCGGTGAGATATTATCCTCCCTCGACCGACTGCCGGTCGACGGGTCGCTAGCCGGGCAAGCTGTTCGTTCAGGAGAGCCGGTGCTTTTCAACGATGTGGCCGGCATTGACCTGGACTACTTGCACAATCTCGGCATCAATACACTGCTGGCAGCCCCATTGAAGGTTGAATCCAAAATCATCGGTGTTTTGGATGTGATCAATAAGGTCGGAGGGTTTACCAAGGATGACCTGCGCATTATCAGCCTCTTTGCTGACCAGGCTGCCATTGTCATTGACCAGACCCAGCTCCATCATCAGGTTGAGCAGATAGCCGTCCTGGAAGAACGCCAAAGATTGTCGCGTGAACTTCATGATTCTGTCACACAGGCTCTTTATAGTGTAAATCTGTATGCTGAAGCCGCCCGCATGGCGCTGGCTGCCGGAAAAAGAGGCGTTGCCCTGGAGAACCTGCAAAATTTGCGTGAAATGACCAGGGAAGCTCTACTGGAGATGCGGTTACTGGTATTCGAATTGCATCCATCTATCCTGGAAAAAGAGGGCCTGGTTGCAGCTCTGCAGGCCCGGTTGGCAGCCGTGGAAAATCGCTCTGGCTTAAAAACCGAGATAAAGACAGAAGGTAATAAACAGTTGCCGATTTCGATTGAAGAAGAACTTTATCGCATTGTCCAAGAAGGCCTGAATAATGTGGTAAAACACGCCCAGGCCAAGAATGTCAGGATCAGTGTGAAATACAGCGAGACAAGCGTCTGCCTTGAATTATGGGATGATGGTACAGGGTTTGACCTGCTCTCCGCCCGGGAGAGCGGCGGCATGGGACTGCGTGGGATCGAGGAACGCGCCCAAAGAATCGGGGGAGGCCTCGCCATTGAGAGTTCTCCCGGAGCAGGCACAAAACTGACCATCACTGTCCCACTATGACAGGTGTTCGTCAAGGATATTGATATTGAAGAAAGAATCATGAGGTGCAATCCATGGCCCAGAAAACAATCCGACTCCTGATCGTTGACGATCAAGGCATCGTCCGTAAAGGCGTGCGCGCTTTGCTGGCAGAAGTGGATGGAATGAAAGTGGTGGGGGAGGCAAGTGATGGTCTGGAAGCCGTTAAACAGGCGGAAGTTCTCCAGCCGGATGTGATCCTGATGGACCTGGTCATGCCTGGCATGGATGGGATCGAGGCTATCCGCCAGATTGTAGCCAGGCAGCCTAAGGCGCGCATACTGGCCTTGACCAGTTTTGCGGCTGATGACAAAGTTTTTCCAGCCATCAAGGCTGGCGCGCTGGGGTATTTGTTGAAAGACTCCGAGCCGGAGGATTTGATCACCGCCATCAGGAATGTCCAGCGCGGCGTGCCATTCTTACACCCCAGTATAGCCCGCAAAGTATTGGAGGAATTGAGTCATCCTGCCGGAAGCCCACCAACCCCTGATCCGCTCACCGAGCGGGAAATGGAGGTCTTGCAGTTGGTGGCTCAGGGCTTGAGCAATCAGGAAATCGCCGAGCGGTTGGTCATAGGGGATGCCACTGTCCGAACACATATTGGCAATATTCTCGGCAAGCTGCACCTGGCCAACCGTGTCCAAGCCGCCTTATATGCCCTGCGCAAGGGATTATCTTCCCTGGATGATTCGGAAGGCACAGAAGAATAATCATCCGGGGGCTTTAATAATAAAAGGAAATTTTCATATAAACGTTCCAGCATGAAATTCTGCAAAACAGCTTGAGTGGTTATATGGTTTTTTATAGCCGGGTTTTTTATTCCAATAGTTCCAGCATCCCTTTACCTGTCGATATCAGACGGATGTCTGTCAATTCGCGAGAACTATACCCACCGGTTATTTTTGTGCCATATTCACATTCCAAAACGCCGAACCTAACCAGTGAGTCAATCACCACGTGCTCAACAGCCGAGTGCAGGATATTCCTTGCAGAAACCTGGTCAGCAATCGGCCAGACCAGGCCGCTTTCTTGAATTAAGTGATCGGCAAAAGTTGCATAGGATGACGATTTTCCAACCGGCAGTTCGAGCAGGCAGGAGAGGGTTTTCTGGTTGAAACTGGCCGGCAGCCCATTTCTGAAACCTGTAAAGGGAAAGGCAATCGTCCAATCCACCATATACCACCAACAATGCAACAGGAAAACAACCTGAATCGGGGATGGAAGTTGGGAATAAATCTGCCCGTCCTCAGTGACCTTCCAGATGCGAGCTGGTCCGCCAGCCACCAGTCCGCTCGCATTGGCAAGAGTGTGAACGTAGAACAGCGGCCAGACATCATCTTCACTGCGTACGTGATAGTGGTGATCTCCAATGGAATCTTCAAGTTTTGGCGGATGGACAAATAGAGCGCAAATGGCGTGCACGGCTTTGAGCGGCAGATTGCCGGTGGATTGCGTGCCAACCGTACGGTTTTCAATCAAGTAGCTCAAGAACGAGCCCATGTCGCGCCGCACCGCCAGGGAATCAAGTAGGCCTAACTGTTCCTTGGTCAACCCTTGCGCCCAGGCTATTATCTTCGAAAAGTTCCCGTTATCAACTTTTGGGATTTGGTAATAGTCTTGTTCGTACGCTTCTCTCCTGCGACGACGATGATGCAAGTAGTAGTTTACTTCATCCAAGTCAAAGCGATCGGGGTCGAATTTTCCGCCGATCCATTCTAGGTATTCCTCATGTTCGTGATGCTTTGGGTTGGATAGCGCTTCCAGAAAATTGATATACCCTCCAATGCCGCCCACATCTTCCGGTGGGCAGGCGCGCTTGCCGGCAGAGCAAAGAGGATAGCGCTCACCCTTTTTGGCAGGCAGAATTTCCTCCACCAATAAGGAGTGTTCCCAACTATCTCCAAAATCATATTCATAGCGAAACTTAAACCCTGCCTTGTTGACAAACTGATTCAGCCGGTAGCGACTTTCGTCTTTCGTGCCAAGATCCCCCGTTTCATCATCTTCCGGGTCACCATAGATCTGGCCGTTGACGGTGAACATGTGCAGGTGGCTATCGGTCCAGCCCATGACGATTTGCAAAATGACATGCAGTTGGCTCAAGGTAACTGTCTCCGGTACCAGGACTCTGCGCCAGATAGGCGGCTTGGAATCAACCAGGGTGACTTTGAGTTGATAGATTGTTTTCGGTATGGACATGAAGCCTCCTATAAATCGAATATGGCAAGGCCGTTATTCGCGTTCAGGAATACCAGCCGCCTCTTTGCCTGGATGTTGAGTTGATCTGTAACAGCCCGGGCGTAGCGCGCCACCTGTTGATCATATCCGTTCTCGCGGATAACTGTACGCGCTTCTAACTTCGAACGCACTTCGTCGGTCTTGAAGTCAATGATGACCCAGCCGGCTGCAGTACGATATAGCAAGTCGATGATGCCGCGACCCTCCGGCAGGAAATACGGCACTTCGTGGCGGCATTCGGCAGAGTCGATTTCCGCGTAAATGGGATGGCTGCGGAAACGTTCGAGCAGACGGCCAGCTTCCTGAATCGCAGCGTGGATTTCGGCCTGGTCAGTCAAGCCTGCTTCAAGGGCAAAGGGACGCAGGAAAGCTTCGAAACCGTCGTCGGGGAAGCGCCAGCGGCGTAGCGCCTCGTGGACGAGTCTCCCCACCACCCAGGCCGGGGCCTGCGGGCGTTTGACTTTCGAGACGACGCGCCAGATACGCTGCGGCGGGTCAGATTCGCGGGCACGGGATTTTTCGTCGGTAGCAAGGGCGACTGGGGAAATGGGGTCGAGCAGAAACCTCACCCCCGGCTCCTCATCTGAAAGGAGGGGGGCGTTTGTCAAAACAGAGACAGGCTGAGAGGTGGAGAGAATGTCGGCATGCGAAAGGGGATAAATCACAGTAACGAGTCCGTTCTCAAGCAAGAAACGCTGAGGCGCAGACATTTCATCAGGAATCTGGAGTTGGTCAAGCCCGAATTCTTCTAGCCAGCCGGCGAGCGAGAGTGTGCCATCCTTTTTGCGTTTGATGTGGCCGTTAACGATCAGTTTCTCTTTGGCACGCGTGGCAGCCACATAGAGCAGGCGGCGGTCTTCGGCGTCGGCGCGGTCGTTGTCCGTGCGCATGAACAACTGCCAAGCGACGGAGTGAAAATCGCCGTCTTTTAGGTCTATCAGCAAATTTCCTGGCGCGACCTGGACTTTACTGCTTGCGCCACGATGCTCGTAGGATGCGTCGGCAAGAACAACAAGGGGAAATTCGAGACCTTTGGCTTTATGGATGGTCATCAACTGGACCGCGCCACTGACAGCGGAATCGGCCGGGGCCTCACCCTCGCGGAAACCAACGTCGCGCAAGGTCTGAATGTAAGCAAGGAAATCGGGGAGGCTGACGAGGCGCGAGCGGTGCGCGTCGTCAAGCAGTTTTTCGACGTTGCGGAGCATGCGTGACCCGTTGGGAACGCTGGCGAGGATGGCGCGGTATCCAGTCAGGTCGAGCAACCGTTTCAGAACGGAGGCAGCAGAGGCACGTCCGGCGAGGGCGTGGAGTTCATCGAGAATGAAAGCGGCGCGTTGGTGGGATGGAGTACCTGAACTGCGAAGAGCGCTAAGCACGCTAATAAAATCCTTTTGATTTTCTTTGCGGTTTTCGTGTGCATTGCTGTGATAATTAATTCGCAGGTGATAGATTTCTGTATCAGGAACGGCAAAAGCAGGCGATCGCAACAGGCCAACCAGGGCGAGTTCGTCGGCAGGATCAGCGATGGCAGCCAGAATATTGAGGAGGTCGCGGATTTCGGGACGGTCGTAGAAGCCGCGCCCGGCAACGGTGACAAAGGGAATGCCCGCTGTTTCAAGCGTAGACTCGTAGACGGTGAAGGCGGTGGAGGCGCGGAAGAGCAAAGCCATATCTCCCCACGCAAAACCCTCCTTCTGGTGGAGCTCGCGCAGGCGGTTGGCAAGCGCCTGGGCAGCAGCGGCGCGCCCCTCACCTGCGTCCCCGCCGAGGCCAAGCTGGAATTCAACAAAGGGAGGTTGGATACTCTCGCGGACGGGTATTTGCCGGAAGGCGCGTAACGGGGTGAATGGGATCGCATAGGGACGCGCCGGGTCGTCTTTTTCGCCAAGGATGGGAGCGAGCATTGCATTGAGACTTTCGAGCAGCGGCTTGTGGGCACGGAAGGTTAGATCCAGGTCGATGGTTATCCCGCCTGTGGACTTAATATCGGCCTGCACCTGGCGGAAGACGGAAACATCCGCGCCGCGAAATCTGTAGATGGATTGCTTGGAGTCGCCCACGAGGAATAAGTCAACACACCCCCCTCCCCGGCCCTCCTCCATCAGTGTTGTCTCGATGGGAGAGGGAGAGAATCCCGTCAAAGCGTAGACGATTTGCCGTTGGCGATCGTTGGTGTCTTGGAACTCGTCCACGAGCAAAGCACGCAATTCGGATTGCAGCCTGGAGCGGATTTCGGAATGGCCGACCAGCAGTTGGGTGGTGCGACCCTCAAGGTCATCAAAGTCGAGGGCCTGACGTTCATCCTTGCGGCGCTGGTATTCGAGCAGGGTTTGATCCAATAAACAGCGGAGGCAGGGGAGAAGCGCGGCAAGTTGTCCATCGAGGGTAAAGTGCGCTTTTTCGGCCAGGAATTTCAATTTCTCCTCGTAAATTTCTTTCAGGTCGCTCATGTTCTGACGCACGGCGGTCAGGTTGGCTTCCTCCCATGCGTCTTTGCGTCCGCCGCGCGTATCAATAGCCTTGCGCAGAGCGGCCAAGGTAGAAAGAGCGGTGTCCCAATCTTGGGCGGCGAGGGCTGTTTGAACTTCGTCCCAACAGTTGAGAACATCCTGGCGGGCGAGTTCGAGTTTGTCTTCGGGGGAAACGGCATGGTGCGCGGCGAGGTTGGTAAAGGCATTCGTCCAGGCAGGCGAGTCGAGATGTTCGCTGAGATAGGCATTCAGGGCGGATGCGTATTTTTCCCTCATCCCTAGCTCATCTCCCGAAGGGAGAGAGAAATCCAGCCGGCGTTCCAGCAGCGTGGTCAGAACCTGGCGGAGTTCGCTTTCAGTGAATCCCCCGAACAATGCAGCGGATTGCGGGTCGGTGGCTGACCATGCAAGTGCTGCGTCGACCGCCTTGACCTGGAAAGCGGCAGCAAGGCCCTCCTCCAGCACTTCAAAGGCAGGATCAAGTCCGGCCTCGGCGGGATGGGCGCGCAGGATCTCAGCGCACAGGCTGTGGATGGTTCCAATGCGGGCAGAGTCAATACTTTCCCTCACCCCCGGCCCCTCACCCGTTGGGAGAGAGGAGACGGCTGCGCGGATTCGACTGCGCATCTCCCGGGCGGCTTTCTCGGTGAAGGTGATTGCCAGGATGGAACGCATTGGATAGCCCTGTTCAAGTAAATGTAGATACCTTCCCACCAATGTAAGGGTCTTTCCAGCTCCGGCCCCAGCGGTAATTGCAATGGCGGGGTTCGAGTCGGTGGCGGCCTGTTCCTGGCGGCCCTTGAAGTGGTATTGGGAGAGTATGGACATGTCAGTAATCATTGAGTTATCAGTTACCAGTGGAACGCGGGCGGTGGCGTTTCTTGGTATGCGCTGCCGGAGCAATAATATTTTTTGCCGAGGCAGTTTTGTTAAAGTGTTTGGGGTCCAGCCTTTCTTTGAACATCTGGTAATGCCGTTTTACCCTGGCCACATAGGCAGGGTCTTTCAAAATTAATT
>JBEKVG010000139.1:0-6843 GCA_049514195.1 Anaerolineales bacterium
ATTGAAGGAAAAATCGTTCCGATCGTGGTCGCCATCCCATCGATCAAGCGGCGGTCACCAGGAGCGCGACCCACATTGATGGCCAACGAGCCGTCTGGTTTTAAATGGTTAGCAGCGATCTGGAAAAATTCCCGCGTGGTCAGGTGCGGGGGAATATAGGGCGGGCGATAAGCATCCACGCAGATCAGGTCATACTTCTGCGAACTTTGCTCCAGCCCCCAACGCCCATCACCGATGATAATATTCAGGTTGGGGAGATTCATGCCGAAATAATCCCGCCCGACTTGTACAATCTTCGGATCAATCTCGAAGCCGTCAATCGTCACATTCGGAAATACCGCCGCAGCCTGACGAGCGGTCGTTCCAGCGGCCAGGCCAACGATGGCAATGCGAGTGATCTCCGCAGGCTGGCGGTCCGCATAAAAGAACGGGGCAACCAGAAACTGCTGCCACGGTCCGCCGTAAGCGAGGGTGTGCGGGTTGTATTCCGAGTGAATACCCTGCCCATCGTTGAGACGCAGGTAACGAGTACCATTAAACTCCAAGACCTGGATATAGTTATAAGCCGATTCGGTCTCAAAGATCTGGCCGGAAGTTTTTTTAATACCGCTGCGCCCACCAAAAAGTGCCAGCATGACCAGCACGAGCAGCATGAGCAGTCCAGGCAGAACCGCCCGCCCTCCGGCGCTCAAGCCCAGACCAATCAGCGCCACGAGCAGCAAGCTAAGGCTGAAGACAAGGAAAGTGCGGGTAGTGCCGATGGTGGGGATCAGCAGCAGGGTTGGTAGGAGTGTTCCAATGAAGGAACCGATGGTGGAAATGCCGTAGATCGTGCCGGCGGTGTTCCCGGCATGGCCGGAATCGTTAATGGATAAACGGATGGCAAACGGGGAGATCATGCCCATCAGCGTGACCGGAACGATAAACAGAATCAATACACCTACAAACGCTCCGGCAATGATGCCGATCTGCAAATCATCGACAGCGTTGGCGGCTGCTCGTAATACCGGCCCTGCCACATATGGTACGACGCCCAGCGTGAAGGCAGCCCAGGCCAGGATGCCGTACATCGTTTTTGGATGGGGCGAGCGGTCTGCCCAACGCCCGCCCAGGAAGTAACCCACGGTCAAATATATGAGGATAAGTCCGATGATGGCCGCCCAGACCGGATTCGATGTTCCAAAGACATTGCCAAGTAAGCGCGAAGCCCCGAATTCAGCCGCCAGGCTGGTCATGCCGGAGATAAAGACCGTAAAATACAGGTACTTACGCATGGGTGCATTATAACCGTGAAGGAAGAAGACCTTTGCTTGTCAAATCTTGGCGGGACGTGTATAATTCCGCCCGCTGCCGGTACAGGCCGGAAAGCACAAAATTCACTCGTAGAGCGAAGGTAATCCCGAGGTAGTAGCGACTTTATCATCCCCGAAGGGGACAGTCGCTACACAATTACGGGGTGAGAGGCGCTCGAGGAAGGGTAAGATGGATAAAATAGTTTTAAAAGCCACGGCGCGTACAGCGACCGGGCGGCATGTGCGGGCTCTGCGCCGGAGCGGACAACTGCCAGGAGTTATCTATGGCCACAATGTTGAACCGGTCGCCATATCGCTGGATGCCCGGGAAGCGGCGAAAGTGCTGGGGCGACTCAGCTCCTCCAGCCTGGTCACGGTTGATGTGAACGGCAAGGAATACCCGAGCCTGGTGCGCGAGAAGCAAATGAACTATATCAAGCGCAACCTGATCCATGTGGATTTCCAGGTCGTTTCGCTGACAGAGAAAATCCGAGCCAACGTGGGCATCACGCTGACGGGTAACTCGATCGCCGTCAAAGATTTCAACGCCATGCTGATCAATGGCTTGACTGAACTCGAAGTGGAAGCTTTCCCACAAGACCTGCCCGAGAGTGTGGTGGTGGATATTGCCCCCCTGGCCAAGATCGGGGACGCCATCCATGTGAAGGATATCATTCTATCCGACAAGGTGACCATCCTGAGCGCACCGGATGAAATGGTCGTCCTGGCAACCGCTCCAGCCAAGGAAGAGGTCGAAGAGGTCGTAACGCCAGAGGCCGCTGTGGTTGAAGAAGCCGCCGAGCCTGAGGTGATAGAGAGGGGCAAGAAGGAAGAAGAGGAAGAGGAGAAAAAGTAACTCTTCCTGTAACGCAAATATTCAGGGCGACCCAATGGGTCGCCCTGAAACTTTTCCAGAAAACAACCACCCCTCATAAATTTACTTTTGCAATTCCAAAATTGCCAGAAAATTTTGTGTAATCTGGGCAGTGATTCCCCACAGGGTTTCTCCGTCGTATGGCTGGTATCTGATCACCGGGAAGGTACCCAGGAGGCCGTCTGGAGTGAAGGTTTGCTCACTCCAGTTGGCACGTTCAGCCAACCAGTCCAATGGGATGGTGAAGAGTCGCTCCACTTCGGCCGGTTCCAGCCGGAACTGATATGGCCAGGGAATGACCCCAACGACCGGCGTCACCTGGTAACGGGTAATGGTAAGGATCTCATTCATCCGGCCCAGCAGGCGTACATCTTCCGGTTTCAGCCCAATTTCCTCCCAGGCTTCGCGCAAGGCAGTCGCCTCGGGCGTGGATTCGCCTGGGTCGCAGCCACCCCCAGGAAAGGATACCTGGCCCTTATGGGTTTCCACCGTCTCGGTGCGACGGGTAAAGACGAGCTGCCATTCGTCTTTCCACCAGATCAGCGGGATGAGCACCGCGGCACATTTTAAGGTCATATGTTCATATATCCCGGTGTAGCCATCAGGGAAAGCGATCACACCGGGCTGGAAGGCAGCCTGCAATTGTCTGATAATGAACTTCTCAGTGAGCAACGTCCATCACCCTTGGGCCCGAATACCACTTCCGCAATATGGGCATTCGGCAGTCAGCTCGTCCGTCCATTCGACCTCGTCAGAGCGGATGGGGCCGCTGCAACCGGGACAGTTCGTCGGCAGGACTGGCTTGGATTTTCCCACGCTGGTTCCAGGCACTGGTATGAATCCGGCCGGCAGGCTTGTCTTGAGATAATCCTCGATTTGTCCCGCCTCGGCAGTCAAACCACGCGCTTTGAGTTCAGTCACAAAACGCATCCCAGCATGATATAGCCGCTGGAACCGGCCACGCTTTGCAAAAAGAGTAAGTCCCTGCTGGATGTGTGCCACTCCCTGCGATACCTGCCCCGCCAGAAGGCGGGCCTGCCCAGCTTGCAGAAAGAACCACGGCGCCCGTGGACCATTGCGAGCCAGTGCACCGTTGGCAAACTGTTCAAAGATTACAGCTGCCTCGGCATAATGACCAGCCGCCATCAATTGGTTGGCGCGCTGGAGGGCCGGAGGAATGCTGCCCACCTGAATAGGACGGAGAGGTTGTCCGAATAGTCGCCTGAACATGCTAGCTCCTTTTCACGAGTTGCTGGACAGTGTGATATTATACGCCAAGCATTAACCCAAAGAAGAAAAATATTTTTCAACCACTTATGATATAGGACGCAGATAAATGCGGAGACACGCGGATATTCTATAAAGAACCACACGCTGGTGCGAAACAGCAGACACAGGTGCCGCAGGTAGTACAGACAATAGGGAATTCATAGAGAGCCAAGACAACATGGATACCAACTTCATTAAACCGCGCTATGATGCAGGTGGATTTGCTTCCCTGCCACAGACCATATTGGAGCTTCTTTCCTCCAACCAGTATGATGCAGTAGTTCTATTCCTGATCGACTCATTCGGCTGGCGTTTCTTCGACAAATTTCAGGATAGCCCTTTCCTCCAACAAATCACGCAGGCAGGGACTGTTACCAAGCTGACTTCGCAGTTCCCGTCCACTACCACTGCGCACATCACAACCATTCACACCAGCATGCCGGTCGGGCAACACGGCATCTTTGAATGGTATTACTACGAGCCATTCGTGGACAGCGTCATTGCACCATTACTCCACTCGTTCGCAGGCACATCCCAGCGAGACACACTCAAGCCGGCCGGCGCCAAGGCCTCCCTTATTTACCCCACCACCAATCTTTACCGTCCGCTCAAGAAACAGGGTGTAGCTGCCACCATTTTTCAGCACCGCGAATATACCCCCTCCACCTACTCGGACGTGGTTTTTAAAGGGGCAAAGGCAATCGGCTACAGGACCCTGCCTGAAGCCCTGATCAATCTGACCGGAAAACTGTCGGAAGCAAAGTCACCAGCCTATTATTTCTTCTACTTTGACAGGATCGATGCCATTGGTCACGAATACGGTCCCGAATCCGCTCAATTGACTGCAGAGATTCAGACCTTCCTCACGACAATGGAACAAATCTTCCTGAAGGCACTGAGCGGGAACCACAAAAAAATCCTGTTCCTATTAACTGCTGACCATGGCCAGGTTGAGATCGATCCGCAGACCAGCATTTACCTCAACCGCAATCCAACCTTTGCAAGCGTTGAGAAATTCCTGAAGACCAATCGGGCGGGTGAATTCATCGTCCCGGCTGGTTCGGCCAGGGATTTTTTCCTGTACATCAAAGATGGGATGGTTGATGAAGCCCAGGCGTTTCTCGCCTCCCGGTTGGAGGGCCGGGCGGAGGTACGGAAAGTGGCTGAGTTGATGAAAGCGGGCTACTTCGGCCCCGTCATCTCCCCCGAATTCCGTGGGCATGTAGGGAATCTGGTCATTTTGCCTTACCGCGGTGAATCGGTCTGGTGGTACGAGAAGGATAAGTTCGAGCAGCGCTTCCACGGCCATCACGGTGGGTTGACCAGGGAAGAGATGGAAATTCCACTGGTAATATGGGAAATGTGATGTAAAATTACCCCATAACCTTGTCCCCGCCGCGTTCATTACGGCGGGTCCTATACTCTCGAAAGGAGATTTCCCATGTACCAAACCATAATCATCGTTGGCAACGTAGGTCGCGACCCGGAAATGCGCTACACCCCCACCGGACAGGCCGTCACATCCTTCTCAGTTGCCACCAACCGCCAGTACACCAACAACAACGGTGAAGCGGTCAAAGAGACCATCTGGTTCCGCGTCTCAGCCTGGGGCAAGACCGGCGAGACCTGCAACCAGTATCTCAAGAAAGGCTCGAAAGTACTTGTGGAGGGCCGTCTGACAGCGGATGCCAACACCGGCGGACCGCGCGTCTGGACAGGACAGGATGGCAGCCCGCGGGCCTCCTTCGAAGTCAGTGCCCAGACGGTACGCTTCCTGAGTTCGCGCGGCGAAACCGCCGAACCCGGCGTGGCCGGCGCACCCGGAGCCGAGGAAGGTGCAACACCAGCCGGAGACGAAGGCGATATCCCGTTCTAACCCCTAGATTGTAGGTCACGCTATAAGCGTGACCTACAATTACTAATACAATCTGAAAGAGATGACGCCATGGCCCTTCCACCCCCAAAACCCGCTACCGGCATTCCCATCGAAATTCCTCCGGACCTGCATCCTGCTTATGCCAACCTGGCACGCATTGCCCACGCCCCGGCGGAATTTGTGATGGACTTTGCACGCCTCCTGCCAGGGGATTCCAAGGCCACTGTGGCCGCGCGCGTCATTATGTCACCGGTGGCATTAAAGCTGTTTGTACAGGCAGTCAATGAGAACCTGGCGCGTTACGAAACCACTTTCGGAACGGTGAATATTCCCAGCGGTGGTCCGTCGTTGGCCGACTCGCTCTTCAGGCCTCTCCATCCACCCGAACCGCCACAGGAACCACCCAAAGAGCCCAATAAATAGCCGGAATGGACGCGGAACCTTGCAGCCAAAGCAGGATCCGCGTCCATTCTTTTTTGGAAACCCCATGCAAAAACTCGAAAAGATCGCCGAACAAATCCGTCAGACTTTTGACACCCTGACTGTGGCACGCGACCAAGCCCTGACGCACGCGCGTGCCCTGACGCGTGCCTGCGCCCTGTCCATCCGCGCCGTCCATCGTGATGAGACGGACGTGATGCAGACCCACCTAGATGAGGCCCGCCAGCTTGCCAATGCTTTACGGACAGGGCTGGCAGATTTTCCCGCCCTGTACTATGCCGGTTACACGCAAGATGCTTTGAAAGAGTTCGCCGAAGCCAGCATCACCTGTGCACTCATCCGGCATGAGCCTCTGCCCACGCCCGAAGAACTCGACCTGCCCCCGCAAACGTATCTGAATGGGCTGGCCGAGTCGGTTGGCGAGATGCGCCGCCGCTGCCTGGATATGCTCCGGCAGGATAATTCCGCCGAGGCCGAACGACTGCTCGGTCACATGGATGACATCTACTTGATCCTGGTGACGATGGACTATCCGGATGCCATTACCAATGGACTGCGCCGCCAGACCGACATCACGCGTGCCATCATCGAACGAACGCGCGGCGATGTAACCTTCAGCCTGCGTGGCGAAAAACTGGAACACTCCATCGCCCGTTTGAGTGCACAGTTGCCCGGGTCCGAAACCCTGACAAGCAGCCTGCCAGGCGTGCTTCCACCGGAGCAGGATTAGGAAAAACCAGCCCGGATAAGCCGCAAAAACGAATTAACCACGAAGAACACGAAGTAACACGAATGAATATTTATTTTGCCTGTTCGATTACAGGCGGGCGGGATTTTGAACCGGTCTATCAAGCCATTATGGCGGCTTTGCTGTCAGACGGGCACACCGTCCCGACTGCCCACCTGGCCGATGCGGGCGTAAAAGCGCTCGAGGCAATTGTCAGTCCGATTGAGGTCTATGAGCGGGATGTAGCCTGGATCAGGGACTGCCAAGCGTTGGTGGCCGAGGCCAGCACGCCCTCGCACGGCGTCGGCTACGAGGTGGCCTTCGCTTTGAGTATCGGGAAACCAGTGCTGTGTATTTACCAGGA
>JBEKVG010000140.1:0-6840 GCA_049514195.1 Anaerolineales bacterium
CGCCGCCAGACCGGTACCTGTGCCAAACACCAGCGTGAGCTGGCCACCGCCATCAAACGCGCTCGCCATATCGCACTACTTACCTTCACGGGCCGAGCTTTCAACGAAGACCGCTGAAACCTAACACCTGCAACAGGTAATTGGCGAGGTTTATAAACTTCGCGATGAGGTATTCATGGCAAAAAACAAATCACCAAAAATAATAACGAAGAAACATCTGGCTCGCCAGGAGCGAGAACGCCGTCAAACGAGAATTATTATTGGCATCGCTATCAGTGTGGTGGCAATTGTTTTTCTGGCCCCCCTCGTTTATTGGTTATACAATTACTTCTCCCCCAATTTCTTGAACGCAGTAACTGTAAATGGCGAATCACGCAACCTGCACGAGTTCCAGGTTCGTGTGCGAGTTGCTCGCCAGCAATTGATCGGCCAGTATATGCAGTACTCACAACTGGCGCAAATGTTTGGGATGGATACGAGCTCCGATTCACAATTGTCCTCAGCCTTGAATCAGATCACAACGGAGTTGGATACTCCATCCACGCTCGGTAGTCAGGTCATTGATGACATGATAAATGACCTGCTCATCCGACAGTATGCCAAGGCAAATGGTATCACTGTCAGTGCGGCCGATGTCGAAAAAGCAGCGCAGGCAGCAGCAAATTATTATCCGAATGGAACGCCAACTCCCACTCTCACTCCTACTGAGTTGGTTTATCCCACCCTGGATGCGACCCAACTGGCCTTGATGACACCAACATTGGTGCCAACCCCTACTCAAACCCCAACCATTAGTCCAACTTCCACTCCCCGACCAACGCCGATGCCCAACCTGACCAGCACGGCATCGCCTGTCCCCAGCCTCACCCCCACTGCCACACCGTATACACTAGCAGGTTACCAGGTCCAATATCAAAACATGTTGAAGACCTATTCTTCCATGGGCTTGAATGAATCGGAGTTCCGCGTTATTTTCTTTGAAAGCGGCCTCTATCAAGACCGTGTACAAGCGAAGGTAACGGCAAACATAACCCACCAACAGGAACAGGTCTGGATCCGCGATATACTGGTTACCGATAAGGCGACTGCCGATAAAATGCACACGCAGTTATTGGCTGGTGCAGATTTTGGTGCCCTTGCCTCGAAGAATTCCATTGACTCTGGCAGTAAGGACAAAGGCGGAGATCTAGGCTGGTTCGGTCGCGATACAACAACAATACCCAGCGAAGTCGTGAATGCCGCCTTCTCATTAAAAATTGGCGATATCAGCCAGCTAATTGAAACCACCACGGGTTATCATGTCTTTCAGGTACTCGGTCACGAAGTCCGCCTGCTTACAGACCAAGAATACCAACTTGCAGTTTCGAACGCTTTCACCGCCTGGCTTAAGCAACAGCGTACCAATTCAAAAGTTAGCATCAATAGTGGTTGGACGAATTATGTTCCCACCTCGCCCACCCTTGCTCAAGCGCAGGCTAATGAAGCTGCCACTTCGACAGCCTACGTTGCAACCTATGAGTCAAAGAGCACGCCCTAGTATAATAAAATAGAACCCATTGATTAGAGTAGTGGTTAGCACAATAGCTAACCACTATTTTTTATTCGATCGCCGGCTATCGTTAGAAAGCATTATTTCAGGTATTCTTCGGAGATTTCATCGAGTTTCAGACTGATGACCTGACTGGCTGAATCGCGCCCCATCGTGACACCATAGATCACATTAGCAGCCTGGACAGTATTCCGATTATGGGTGATGATGATAAACTGTGTCTCCTTGCTCAACTCCAATAGCAGGTCGCGGAAACGGCCTACATTGGTTTCGTCGAGCATCGCATCCACCTCGTCCATCACGCAGACAGGCGTAGGCGAAACTTTGAGCAAGGAAAACACCAACGCAATCGCCGTCAGACTACGTTCGCCTCCTGATAGGAGCGAGAGACCCTGTTCGCGCCGTCCAGGTAAACGTGCCTCTATATCAATACCGGTTTCGGTCAGGTCATCTGGATCAGTCAGCACCAAGCGCGCTACACCACCACCAAACAACCGATGAAAAATATTATGGAATTGTTCCGCCACGGCCTCGAACGTCTTTTGAAATTCGTGGCGGGTTATTTCATCCAATTCAGCGATAACCTGATGCAAGTCTGCTTCAGCTCTATGCAGATCTTCCATTTGTACGGTCAGGAATGAACAACGTTCTTTGACCGAGCGGTACTCCTGCTTTGCTTCCGGGTTGACTGCACCCATTCTACGCAATTGCGCCCGCAAGCGGGTCATGCTCTCTTCCAGATCCGGCGGCAATTCATTCACGGCCGGCAACTGTTCCACCATGCCATCGAAGGGCAATGGCACTGGCCCGGAAACATCACTGGCATACTCGAAATCCACGAGGCCAAAATCATCGGCGATCTTCTGGCGCAGGCTTGCCAATGTTTCTTGTTTACGACCCAGTTCGAGTTGAATCTGGTTATTTGTCCTTTCGACATGCGCCAGAGCCACTTGCCCTTCTGTCTCTAGTTTTTGTAAATCAACTTCCAATGTTTCGGAAGTTTCAAGTTCTTTTTCCGCTGGTTCGATCAGATTGCGTAGTTCCTCCAATTGGATATTAATTCCTGAGACCTGACCTCGCAGGTTCTTTCTTTCATTCTCCAACTCCTCCAGCGATTTGTCAATTTCCATCAAGCGATTATCCAGAGTCGTCTGTTGAAGCTGCATCCGGTCAAAAGCACTCGTAAGCTCGACATGGCGAGTCTGGGCATCACTTAGGGCGCGCTCCGCCACTGCTAAACTCATCGACCAGAATTTCACTTGATTTTGATAGTCATCGATATTCATGGCTGCTAAATCTGCGGATTGGCTACGTAGTGCATCTTGTGTCTGCGCCTCTTCTCGAGCGTTGGCTAAGAGGGCTGCAGCAGCCTGCTCATGATCTTTTTCTGCCTGTGCCATTTCCGACTCGATACTGGCTTTCTGGCTGACTTGCCAGTCCAACTGACGACGAGCCGATTCTTCCCTAACCTGGGCCTGCCGCTCGGTGTTCCGACTCGATTCCAATCTGGTACTGTCATCGCCCACGATAGCCTGACGATCTGTGACTTTATTGCGGGCAGACTCAATTTGCCTGGAGAGTTCCTGCAACTCTGATTCCAATTTTGCAAATTGATGATCATTATTTGCCAGAGATTCCTGCAGTTCGCGCCGCTGGCGGGGACGCCCAAGCACAGGAACTTTGGCCATTCTCCCAGCAGACACCTGACCAGTGGCATGGAATACTTCGCCGCGCAAAGTCACCGCCATAGTATTTTTCGGTTGACCCACCAGAACGCGCCGCGCAGTTGCCCGGTCACGGACAACTAACACATGACCGAGCAGGAGGTCCACAGCGGGGCGGAATTTCGCCACGGTCTTCACCAAGTCAGAAGCCACACCCAGGCAATCGGCGGTTTTCTTCATATCAAGTGGCTCAACCGGAGTTAGCCAGTCCAGCGGCAGGAGCGAAGCCCGTCCAGATTGATCAGAATCAAGCAGCAACATTGCCTGTTCAGCATCCTGACCGGATTCTAAGAGAAGGGCATCCGTGTATTCACCCAGAGCGGCGGAGATAGCCACTTCCAATTCCGCCGGGACATCCAACGCAGCAGACAAAGCGCCGCGCGCTCCAGCAAGTTTTAATTGTCGGGAGGCATCCAAGAGCAGTTTTACCCCATCTGTATATCCGGCGAAAGATTGTTCAGCCTGGTCCAGTACCTCCAATTGCGCTTTGAACCGGGCTTTGTCGGCCTGCCTGGCAAAGTATAGAGATTGTTTTTCCTTCAACTGCATCTCCAAATCTGCTTGCTGGTCGCGTGCAAGTTGAAGCTCTGCCTCGGCCTTTTGTACATCTGTCTCTATTTTCTGCCGAACTGCAATAGCAGCCTTGAGCTCCTGCGCAGTTTTCTTTATATCGACTTCGCTTGAAACAATAGCCTGCGCTAGGACTTCAAGTTTCTGCTTTTGCCCTTCGGTACGGGAAGCCAATTCATCCAACCGAGCCTGCAGGCCAGCACGGCGTGTGGAAAACTCATCAATCTTATGGCGGATGGATTGGAGATCTGCCTCGAGACGAGACCTGGCGGCCTGCCGATCGTCCAAGGCAGTCTGGGCTGTCCTTATTTGAACCTGGGCTTCGTCGTATTCTTTCTGCAACCGAACCGTTTCGGACTCGCTATCAACCAAATGCTCCTGGGCAATCTTGATTTCCCCAGATAGCTGGGATTGTTCACTCAGAACTGATTGCTGGTTGTTCAGCAAAGCACGTTGACGCTCGTCCAACATCGCCAGGTTGCCGCTGAAAGACTCACGACTCTCATGAAGCTGCGCCGATTGGCGATGCCAAGAATTTAATTTTGTTCGAAGACCATTCAGATGATCACGGAAAGTTGTCAAGTCCTGGCGCATATTTTCATAGGTCTCTCTTGCCTCCGCCAGTTTTGCCTCCTGTTTACGAGCTTGGTCGAGGATATCGGTTACCGCGCGCTGGGTGCGATGCCAGTGGAAACCATACCATTCTAGTAGAAGCCCCCGCAAGTCAGCCTGTACCTGGGCGTAATCCTGAGCGCGCGCAGCCTGGCGTTCAAGGCTTTTCAGGCGAGGCTCTAATTCGGCTAAGATATCGAGCACGCGGTCAAGGTTGCGCCTAGTGGCCTCAAGACGATGGAGGGCTTCCTCCCGCCGTGACCGATAGAGGCCTATACCAGCCGCCTCCTCAAAGAGGCGACGGCGCTCATCCGCTTTTAAAGCCAGGGAAGCATCCACCAATCCTTGACCCAAAATAGTATAGGTCCGTTCAGAGAGACCAGATTGCGCCAGGAGTTCATGGATATCCTTCAGTCGGACATGCTGACCGTTAAGAAGATACTCGTTGCGACCATCACGATAAGAGCGGCGTGCCAGGGCTACCTCAGAGAAATCCACCGGCAACCAGCCATCCGTATTATCAAAAGCAACCCCGGCTGAGGCCATGCCAAGGCGTGGACGTTGTTCTGACCCGGCAAAAATCATATCCTCGGTCTTCTTAGCTCGTAAAAGGCTGTAGGACTGCTCCCCAAATACCCAGCGCAACGCGTCAGCAATATTAGATTTTCCGGAACCATTCGGTCCAACAATAGCAGTAATGCCTTCAGCAAATTCAAAATTCGTTTTGGCTGCGAAGGTTTTATAACCGTGAAGTTCGAGGGATTTAAGTCGTAAAGGCATTTTGAACTACAACATCAGGATTCGGATTTTTCAATGATATCCAAAGTCGCCTGGGCGGCAAGACGCGCAGCGGTCTGTTTATTACGCCCGGTACCATGGCCATAACCTTTGCCATTGATCTGTACTTCAATTTCAAACAGCCGGTCGTGGTCCGGGCCATTGACTTGAAGTGTAACATAATGAGGAATGCCAAGTTTTTTCCCTTGTGACCATTCTTGCAAGCGGCTTTTTGGATCTTGTAAATCATTCCTGCGAATGAATTCCTGGCTTACATTCTCCATCATGGGATGGATAAAGCGCTGGACAATTGATATGTCGTTCTGTAGAAACATCGCACCAACCAAAGCCTCGAACGTCGCACATAGCAAGATATCCCGCTGGCGACCTCCGGCTTGATCCTCCCCATGGCCAAGTCGCATGGCAGCACCCAGGTTCAGTGCGCGCGCATATTCGGCCAATTGATCGGTACAGACCAACGCTGAGCGCATACGTGTCAATTCCCCTTCAGTCTTTTCGGGGAAATGATTGTATAACCAGGCTCCGGCTATAAAATCAAGCACCGCATCGCCCAAGAATTCCAGACGCTCATTATCTTCCAGCGCTTCAGGATGCTCATTTATATATGAGCGATGTGTCAGGGCACGCGTAAGCAGAAGTAAATTCGTGAAAGGAAGACTCAGCCTTTTAACCAAAGCGGCTGGTGATTCTTCTCGCTCCCCATTCGGGGAAAGGTTCATAGAAACCTCCCGGAACTCAGAGAGCGCCAGCCGCCTCACGAAGTCAAGCGGCTGGCGGTCACCAGGTTCCTAATGGTATATCGGGTTAATTGTAACCCGATTTAGGCGGACTGACCAGCGTTTGTGATAGAATCTTTATTGCCATTCACCCAAGGAGTAAAATATGCCCGATCCATCCACCACTGAAACAACCTTCCTTGATAACGCCGAAATGGGATTGGGAGCTTGGGCTTGGGGAGATCGTTTTTTATGGCAATACGGGCATGGTTACACCGATGACGACATCGCTGGAGCTTTCCAAACCTCGCTGGCAGCGGGTGTGAACCTGATAGATACCGCGGAGATCTATGGTTCGGGACGTTCTGAGCACCTGCTTGGGCGATTAATCAAGAATACAGAGCAACCTGTCGTAGTGGCAACCAAATTCTTCCCCATGCCATATCGCTTCACGAAAAACAGTGTCCTGCGCGCATTACGAGGCAGCCTTGAACGCCTCGGACTGGAACGTGTGTACTTGTATCAGTTGCATTGGCCAAGCCCGGTAGTACCAAATGAAACGTATCTGGAAGGCCTGGCTATGGCTGTCCAGGCTGGTCTCACCCGTACTGCGGGTGTATCAAACTATAATATAAAACAGATGCTAGAGGCAAAGAATATCTTGTCTAAACACGGAATCCCGCTGGCATCCAATCAAATGGAATATCATCTCCTTGATCGCAAGGCCGAAAGAAGTGGTTTACTCGACCGTTGTAAAAAAGAAGGTGTACGCTTGATCGCCTACTCTCCCCTGGCACAAGGCTTGTTGACGGGTAAATACACTACTGAAACGCCTCCACCAGGGTCACGTGGACGGAAGTACGCCGCACTT
>JBEKVG010000141.1:0-6823 GCA_049514195.1 Anaerolineales bacterium
GAAAATAATTTGGAGGATGTGATATACAGAATACTGAAAGCTGCCTCACCCACCCCCGGCCCCTCCCTCTCCTGACATACGTCAGGAGAGGGAGGGGAGCCGCAGGCGGGGAGGGTGAGGAAAAGATCACCTATTCAACACAACAAGGCTAATACAACCTATGGATGAATTACGTAAGCCCTTATTTGATCTTCCTATAATTGAATCTGAAGAACTCCCGTTATCTCACTATATTCGTACTTCTTGGATGCTTTCAGCTGAAATAAACCTTAAAGCATCAGAATTCTGTGAGATACGCCGCTTTAGTGCCCAAGAAGCAGATAAGCTTGCTGCTCAAGTGAACAAGCGGAATGTTTTTGCACGCCACTCAAGGGAAAACAATTTCTATGTGCAACGCGCAAGAGAATTAGGCGATCGCAGCGTTATAGAAATAATTCTCCCTGGCGATCCCAAAGATATAACCAATGAAGCTGAACAAATTGCTTCTATTCTAGAAAAAATCGCTGTTCTTTCCTCAACGATTGCCTTAAATAAGGATGATCTGCAAAGGAGGCTTGGAATCAGTTCAACACTCAGGACAGACTTTGATTTCGTTTTCAGCCCTAATTTTTATTACTTAAGATCTAAATCTCGGAAAGCACCTGTTTGTAAAGGCATAATTATTGACAACAGATTCTGCAATAGGTTTTTCCATTGTGGATTTAATGTTCTTGTTGACTATGCCAGATCGAATACCAGTATAGCTACACGAGTATTCCAATCCATTGACTGGCTATTCGACTCAAGGATTGAGCCTCGGCTTCATGCCTCTATCGTTAAATCATCCATTGCCCTGGAATCCCTATTAATATTTAGTGAGTCAGAATCACTTGCGAACTCATTATCAGAAAGATCCGCTTTCATTTTGTCTTCCGATCCAGACAAACGCCAGCAAATAAGCAAAATAATAAAGAATTTCTATGACGCAAGGAGTGGAGTTGTACATGGGGGTCAAAAGAGATCAAAAAAATTTACCCCTGAACTGTTGGAATCAATTGATCGCCTCGCTATAATGTCATGCTTAGTAATTGCAGCAAATTCAACATTATGGTCAACTACGGAAGCTTTACGAGAATGGTGCGAAAACCAACGTTGGGGAGAACCATCAAGAGATATAAATATTCCCTTTCCTGATTTGTACTTAAGAAATGCGATCAACCTAAGCCAGCAAGGATAATCATGATTCCCTCCTCCTCCCGCACCCAACTCTCCTCCCTTATAAAATCCGCACGTGACATCATGCGCAAGGACGCCGGGCTCAACGGCGACCTGGACCGCCTGCCGCAGCTCTCCTGGATCTTGTTCCTGAAATGCTACGATGACCTGGAACAGCGCCGGGAAGAGGATGCCATCGTCGGGCACAAGCCCTACAAGCCCGTAATCCCCGCCCCCTACCGCTGGCGAGATTGGGCTTCCAACCCTGACAAGGGTACAACCGGTGAAGAGCTGGTCAGGTTCATCAACAACGACCTGCTGCCTGCCCTGCGCGACCTCTCCGGCAGCGACGAGCGCTTGAAGATTGCTGAATTGTTCAAAGAGACCTTTAACCGTATGCTCTCAGGTTATCTGTTCCGGGACGTGGTCAACCTGGTGGACGGCATCCACTTCCAGAGCCGGGACGAGATTTTCACGCTCTCACATTTGTACGAGTCGATGTTGAAGGAGATGCGCGACGCCGCCGGCGACAGCGGGGAGTTCTATACACCCCGCCCGGTGATCAAGCTGATCGTGAACCGGATCAGGCCTAAGCTGGGCGAAAGAATCCTTGATCCGGCCTGCGGGACAGGCGGATTTTTGGTAGAAACCTATGAGGTCTTGAAACCACAGGCGGAAACGGCCGAGGATGAAGTCACCATGCAGGCGAACAGCCTATTTGGGATCGAGAAGAAACCCCTGCCGTTCCTGCTCGGGACAATGAACCTGCTGCTACATGGGATCGAAGTCCCCAACATCCGGCGGGACAATGCCCTGCGCAACCCGCTCAACGAGATCGGCGAGAAGGACCGCTACGAGGTCATTATGACCAACCCGCCCTTCGGGGGCGAGGAGGAAGCCGGCATCCAGTTGAACTTCCCCGAATCCACGCGTTGCAGCGAGACCGCCCTGCTGTTCCTGCAGTTCATCATGCGCTCGCTCAAACCAGGTGGGCGCTGCGGGATGGTGGTGCCGAATGGGACACTCTTCGGCGACGGCGTTTCGGCGCGCATCAAGGAACACTTGCTACGGAACTTCAACCTGCACACTATCGTGCGCCTGCCGAATGGGGTCTTTGCGCCCTATACCAGCATTCCGACCAACCTGCTGTTTTTCGACCGCACCACCCCTGGAACCGATATCTGGTTTTACGAGCACATCCTGCCGGAAGAGGTCAAGAATTACACCAAGACCCGCCCGCTGGCGTTCGAGGAATTCGCCCGCCTGATCGCATGGTGGGATAAGCGCGAGGAGAATGAGCGCGCGTGGAAGGTACCTGTTGCGGACTTGCTGTGCTACGACGACTTGGGTGCCTTGTTGAGCGTGAACCTGGACATCAAAAATCCGCGCCGGGCGGCTGACCTGGAGCATCTGCCACCCGATAAACTGGCGGAGAACATCGTGGCGAAGGAAAAGCAGATTTTAGGGCTGATGGACGAGATCAAGAGGTTATTACAGGAAAAACCTCGAAAGGGCGGAGCATAGGACGGTGAGCTACATGCAACAAAAATCAGAAACAGTCAAGTGCTGCTATTTCGTTGACGAAGCAGGGGATGGCACACTTTTTAATCCACGAGGCAAGGTGATCATCGGTACACCCGGTTGTTCCCGCTTCTTCATCCTGGGAATGCTTCAAGTTGACGACCCTACTGCACTCGCAATTGCTCTTCATAATCTGCGCAAACATTTGTTGGCAGATCCCTACTTCAAGGATGTGCCATCCATGCAGCCGTGGGCCAGGAAAACCGCCCTGGCTTTTCACGCCAAGGATGACCCGCAGGAAGTGCGGCGCGACGCATTTGAACTTCTACATGGCCTCGATGGATTACGTTTTTTCGCTGTCGTGCATGATAAGCAGAGCGTCCTCGATTATGTGCGGGACCGAAATGCTCGCGAACCAGCGTATCGTTACAATGCCAATGAACTATACGATTTCATGGTGCGCCGTTTGTTACGCGATCGTCTGCACCAATATGGTGAATACGAAATCACTTTTTCCAAGCGTGGAAAATCAGATCGTACGGAAGCTCTGCACGCTGCCCTCAACATTGCTCGAAAACGCTTCGAAGCCCGTCAGAATATTTCCAGTAATGCTCCTATAACAATCACTGCCTCCACGCCCCCTTTAAGCGGCTGCCTGCAAGCGGCAGATTATTTCAACTGGGCGCTCCAGCGGCTTTTTGAGCAGGGCGAAGACCGCTTCGTAATCTACTTGTGGGATAAATTCCGGCTGGTGGTAGACATGGATGACACCCGCAAGGCAGAGTACGGTGCTTATTACAATAAAAAAAGGCCTCTCACTCGCGCGGCGTTGGAAGGCCATTAAAATAAAAAAAAACCAGGGATATAGGAACGCCGAAGCGCTCACACGGCATGAAGCCGAATTTTGTCCACTGGTAACTAGAGTGTACAATATTTGATAAGATTTGTCAACAAAAAAAACAAAACAAAAGAAAGTTTTCAAATGACCAACGGCTGGCAGACTGTACCGCTTGGTGAATTTCTCACTCAGCGAAAAGAATTTTTCACTATTGATGACCTTATGCGCTATAAACGCGCTCGCATTCAATTACATGGGAAGGGCATCGTTTTACGCGATGAAGTTGATGGTGAGGAAATCAAAACAAAAGAACAGCAAGCTGCCCGAATTGGAGAATTATTAGTAGCTGAAATTGATGCCAAAGTGGGAGGTTTTGGTATTGTGCCTCCTGAACTTGATGGCGCAATTGTTAGCAGCCATTATTTCTTGTTTGAAATCAACGAACAAAAATGTTTGCATGAATGGTTGGATTGGTGTATTCGGTCTGGCATATTGGAAGAGCAGGTGAGAGCGCATGGTTCTACAAATTACTCTTCCATTCGCCCAAGTCATGTATTGAAATATAAAATCCCCCTGCCGCCGCTGACAGAGCAGCGCCGCATCGTAGGGTGCATTGAGGCGCTGGCGGGCCGCCTCGCTGAAGCCCAGTCTCTGCGCGAGGAGGCGAGCGAGGAAGCAGAAGTATTAACCATGTCGATCTGGAAGCAATTATTTGATGAATTGGGAGAAAGGTTTGGATGTAAACGGCTTGGAGAACCCAATATAGCCATAATTATAGCAGGGCAGCACATATTGGCAAAAGATTACAACCAAAGTGGTGATGGCTTCCCTTATCTAACAGGACCAGCCGATTTTGGCGAAAGAGTTCCAATTGTAACCAAATGGACAAATAAGAAAAAGTCTATTGCGCAACCTGGTGATGTTTTAATAACAGTGAAAGGTGCAGGAGTCGGCAAAACGAATTTTGCACCGTCAATTGATGTTTCTATCGGACGACAAATAATGGCAATTCGAGCAGAACATGATGTCTTATTCCCCTCCTTTCTTTATTATTTTCTGAATCACAAATTTCGTCATATTCAATCGCTTGCAACTGCCACAACCGTTCCTGGAATAAAGAAAACTGACGTCGAAGACATTCTAATTCCACTTCCCCCGCTAGAAGAACAGCGGCGACTGGTGGCGTACCTGGATGGCTTGCAGGCGCAAGTATCCCAACTGCGCACCCGCCAGGAGGAAACGCAGAAGGAATTGGACGCGCTGATGCCGAGCATTCTGGATAAGGCGTTCAAAGGAGGGTTGTAAAGACCCTAAAAGTTTCTCACGTAATTCGTCGTTGCATCTGGCAAAGTGGCCTGGCAATCGGCACACGAGCCAACCATGAAAACCTTTAGGGTCTGGCATTTAGAAAATCTGCATATTCGCTTGAGGAGAATTGAACCATGTCCGAAATCAAATATGAAATTATCAAAAAGATCGGGGTGCTTTCCAAGTCCGCCTCGGGTTGGGCGAAGGAGCTCAATCTGATGAGCTGGAATGATCAAGAGCCAAAATACGACCTCCGTGAATGGTCGCCGGATCGCGAGAGAAGGGGCAAGGGAGTAACCCTGTCCAAGGAAGAATTGGTCGTGTTGAAAGAGTTGTTGAATAATATCGAGGTGTAATTGGGATGCCAGCCAGATTTGGGTAGGAAAGAAAGTCATCAAGGTTATGCAATGAAAAAGATCATATTGATTGCCTGTGCCAGCCAAAAGCGGCCTCACCGCTCAAAAACCAAAGACCTGTACATCAGCCCATTGTTCAAGAAGAACCTGGCCTATGCCCGGCGTTTGAACCCGGATGCGATCTACATTTTATCGGCAAAATACGGCCTGCTTGATCTGGAAACCGAAATATACCCTTATAACCAGACACTGAACAGCATGTCGGCTGGCGAGATAAGAAGCTGGGCTGACAGGGTGCTTCGGCAGCTTCGCCAGGTAGCCAGCCTGCATGATGACCATTTTATCTTCCTGGCCGGGATGAAATACCGAAAGTATCTCCTTCCCCACCTGCGATCGTATGAAATCCCACTTGAAGGACTACCCATCGGTAAACAATTGCAGGCACTATCTGGATGAGAAAAGCAATTGCTTTGGGCGCGATCGTGGGCGGCAGGGGAAACTAGCGGTGTTTCGGGATACCCAGGAACAAGTCATAGGGCATCTGGCTTTCATCGTTGAGGATGATAACCTTTCTACCCGGATCGAGCGCACGCACCAGCCGGTTGGGGACGAAGGTGATCCCACGCTCGGCGAAAGCTGCCAGCAAAGCTTTGGAGGATCCAGGCGCTGGAGGAATTGGGACACCGAAAGGCATGACCAGGCTGATCTCGCAAGCCGCGCGTACCCCCCGGCGGGTGAGATAGCAATGAACTATCCGGCTAATCATCCAGCAGCGTGGGGATTCGCCCTACCAGCTCTGCCCAGTCATCGCCGATCGCCTTGTGGATCAGCGTCTTGACTCCCGTAAAAGCCGGGGCAGGAAACACGCTTTGGAAGATGCGGGTCGTGTTCTCACGGTCATCGATCTCCAGCAAAGGAAACAACCACGCCACTACTTCTGGGAAGCGTTCCTGCGGCACATAGCTCGACATCCGGCCGACCGCCTTGCCCTGCTCGGGCATGGGAATGCGTTCCCGGAACAGGCGGTACAGGTGTACGTCCTCCTTTTTCAGGTGCAGGTCGAGATGGAACTTGAACGCGGCCGAGGCGCGCGCCGTCTGCAACGGGTTGCCTGAAACGGCCGCAGCATGGAGCCCCTCGCCGGCAGCATCCAGTCCGTGGTGGTCCATTACGTATGCCTCAGCGACCAGCGGCGCCACGCCCTCCAGGACCGGGTAAATTTCCTTTTCCTCGCCCGTGGCGTGCCAGATCAGGATCTCGTTGAAGAATCGGTATCGCCCAATCGTTGAGGCAAGCCCGGCTTTGCCGCGCGCCGCCTCGAGCGCCGCCGTATCGATAGTCTCCATATCGCGTCGAAATGCATTGTGGAATGCCATGATGATATCCAGTGGTTGGGCCATGATTTGTTCCTCCTGAGAATTTCTTCTGAAAATTTATCCGCCAGGTTACTATGGCTTGATCGTCTGCAAAGGCTAAAGCGATTGCAGGTAAAGGAAGATCGCCGTCAATTCATCATCGGAGTAGGTGCCGAAAAATTTCCACGGCATTTCATCCGGTTTCAATTTGTGTCCATTGGGCGCCATTCCCGTGCGAATCGTGTTGATAA